>DASVVJ010000148.1:0-4053 GCA_036389955.1 Myxococcaceae bacterium | reverse complement strand
TACACCCTGATGTACAAGCTCCAGGAGACGCAGAACTGGACCAGCCCTAAGGGCCAGCAGCACATGCTGGACAGCGTCTTCCTGCATGTCCGCGACGGGTACGCGGTGATTGCCGATCCCACCTGGGCCGATGTGGCGCCGCTGCTCACCCAGTACGGCAACCTCTACCCGGTCATGAGCAAGCGGCTGGTCGATCTGTCCAACGAGGCGGCCGTGACGGCCAACGCGGCCATCATCGAGCTGGCCTTCAGCCTGGGCATGAACGACCCGAACTACATGCCGGTGACGCGAGACCTGTCGCCCGCCAGGCAGCAGACCCTGCTGAACTATCTGCGCAAGATCCAGGGCAAACCGGCGGCCCCCGCGCCCATGGCGCTGAAGGGGGCCGCGCCGCGTTCGCCCGGGACACCGATCCCACGGATGAACAAGGCGGAGGCCGCCACGTACTTCGCCAACCGGAAGAAGAGCCAGGCCATCAAAAATGGTGGCGAGAAGCCGTGACCCGTTGAGCAGCACTTGGAAAGAGGATTGCCATGCTCCGCGTTCAACAGAACCTGGTTCAGCGGCTTCGGCATGCCCGGACGCAAGCCGACCTGTTTGACCTGCTCCGGGCCGCCATTCAGCTCGAGCACTCGACCATTCCGCCCTACCTGACAGCGCTCTACAGCCTGATGCCTGGCACCAACACGGCGGTGGCCAACATCATCTCCTCCATCGTGCGGGAGGAGATGCTGCACATAACCATCGCCGCGAACCTGCTCGTGGCGCTGGGCGGCAAGCCGAACTTCTCCGCGCTGGGGTTCGTGCCCAGCTACCCGGGGCCGCTGCCCATGCAGGTGGACGACGATCTCCAGGTGGGGCTCGAGCCCTTCTCGCAGACGCTGATCTACAACACCTTCATGCGGATCGAGCAGCCCGAGAATCCGCTGAAGCTCAAGCTGAAGGACGGCAGCTACACGAACTACCCCAGCGCCGCCGCGGGGCAGTACCCCACCATCGGCGACTTCTACGAGGCGCTGATCAAGCAGCTCGAGTCCATGAAGGTGACCTGGGGTCCGGCGTCGGCGCAGGTGACGCCGGAGACGACGGGGACGACCTGGTTCCGCGCGACGGACTGGTTCCCCATCACCTCGCTGGACGATGCGAAGCGCGCCATCCACGTGATCGTCTCCGAGGGAGAGGGGGCAACGGACTCCCCGGTGGATAACGATGGAGATCCGGCGCACTTCTACCGGTTCGGGCAGATCTATTACGGCGCGCAGTTGATCCAGAACTCGGACAAGAGCTGGTCCTACACTGGAGCGGACATCCCGTTCGACGCGAAGTCCGTGTTCCCGATGACGCCGAATGCCAAGGCCTCCATGTACAAGGAGGGCACCCGGGCGCGCACGCTGGTGGACTCGTTCAACCAGGCGTACATGCAGCTGTTGATGGGGCTGGACGCCGTGTTCAGCGGCCAGCCTCAGCGGCTGAACACGGTGCTGGGGCTCATGTACCAGTTGCGCATCCTGGCCTACGACGTGCTGACGCAGCCGGACCCGAACAACTCGAGCAACAGCACCGGCCTCACGTTCGAATACGTGCCCGTGGTCCTCTCCTGAACGGGCACGATCCGCTGCGGCAGCTCGCTTGTCTGCTCACCGGGCTCTCCTCCTCCACACGCCACGAGCGCCAGTGCGAACAGGGCCCACCCCCTCAGCCCCCACCATGGGTGAAATGCGTGGGGGCGGAGAAATGGACGAGGGAAAGAAGGCGGGGCGGCAGCCAACCCGCACTGCCGTGTGCCCCATGTTCCCCGGGGGACATTGGCGCGGCCCCCCCGCACCGTTCACCATGGTGCGGGGTGAGGGAGCCCTCGAGAAAGGGTTCGCTGTGCTGAGCAATCTTCGAATTGGCAGCAGGTTGATGCTTCTGGTGGGGCTGTTCTCGGTGCTTCTCCTCGGCGTGGGCCTGCTGGGGCTGCGCAACATGGAGCTGACCGAGCAGGGCCTGGAAACGGTCTACAAGGACCGCGTTGTGCCTTTGCGCGACATCAAGCTCATCTCGGACATGTACGCGGTCAACATCGTGGACCTCGCGCACAAGGTCCGCGCGGGCAACCTGAGCTGGGCGGAAGCCCGCCGGCGCGTGGAAGACGCTCAGCACACCATCACCCGCGGCTGGCAGAGCTACCGGGGCACCTACCTCGTGGCCGAGGAACTCCAGCTCGTGGAGCAGCTGACGCCGAAGATGCGACAGGCGGATGTGGCCGTGGACCGGCTGAGGGACATCCTCCGGCGCGAAGACGCGGGGCAGCTCGCGGAGTTCGTCACCCGGGAGCTGTACACGGCTGTCGATCCCGTCACCGGTCTGCTGGATGAACTGGGAGATCTCCAGCTCCGGGTGGCGAAGGCGGAGTACCAGAAGGCGGCCGAGCGCTACGAGCGGACGCGAAGCGGCACCCTGGGCCTCATCGTGGCGGGGGTGCTGCTGAGCGCCCTGCTGGGCTTTCTCATCGTGCGGGGCATCACCCAGCCCCTGGCCGAGGCGGTCTCGCTCACCGAGCGGATCTCTCGCGGGGACCTGACGGTGCGTGTGCTCAACACCCGGGGAGACGAGGCAGGCCGGTTGCTCCAGGCGATGAACGGCATGTCCGAGCGCCTCTGCCACATGATCGGAGAAGTGTTGGACGGGGCCCGCTCCCTCTCCGCCGCCTCGGAACAGGTGTCCGCCACGGCTCAGAGCCTGGCCCAGGGCACCAGCGAACAGGCCGCCTCGGTGGAGGAGACATCGTCCACTCTTGAACAGATGTCCGCCGTCATCTCGAAGAGCGCCGAGAACAGCCAGCTGGTGGCACGCACGGCGCAGACAAGCGCCCGTGAGGCCGAGGAAGGCGGCATCGCGGTGCAGGCCACCGTCGAGGCGATGGGGACGATCACCCGCCAGATCGCCATCATCGAGGAGATCGCCTACCGCACCAACCTGCTCGCGCTCAACGCGGCCATCGAGTCGGCCCGGGCTGGGGAGCACGGCCGCGGCTTCGCGGTGGTGGCCTCCGAGGTCCGCAAGCTGGCCGAGCGCAGCCAGGCTGCCGCGAAGGACATCAGCAGGCTGGCCGCCTCCAGCATTTCACTGGCAGAGCGCTCCGGAAGGGCGCTCCAGGAGCTGGTGCCTTCCATTCAGCGCACCAGCCAGCTGGTCCAGGAACTGGCGTCCGCCACCCACGAGCAACGCCAGAGCATGGGGCTCATCAACCGGGCCATCCTCGAGGTCAACGGTGTGACGCAGCGCAACGCAACCTCGTCCGAAGAGCTGGCCTCCACCGCGGAGGAACTGGCCTCGCAGGCCGAGTCGTTCACCCAGCTCATGGCCACTTTCCAGGTGCGCGGCCCCCGGGACGAACGGCCTCCATTGATCCCGGGTCCAAAACGGCAGTTCTTCTCATTCCCTGCCCGGTGACATAGCCTCCCGCCCGGAAACGGAGGCCATCTCCTGCTGATCGAGCAAAAGGGTCGATACACCCCCCAAGAGATCGAAGCCTTTGCCCAGAAGGCGCTCACCGACGGTTACTGCGTACTCCCTCAGCACTTCCCGCCATCGATCCTGAATGCATGGCGCGAAGCGTTCTCACCGCTGCTCGAGGGACACATCGCGCGCGAAGGGCACCTGCCCAACCGCGGGCCTTGCCGGTACTACGTCACGCTGCCGTTCGCCGCGCCGTTCGCCGAGCCGCGCCTCTTCGAAGACGCGGATCTGCTGGCGATCCTCGAGCACCTGGTCGGCCAGGATGCCGTGATGTGCCAGCTGGCCACGGACACGCCGTGTCTCGGGTCCGACTACCAGGACGTGCACCGCGACACCCCTCCCCTGTTTCCCGAGTGGGGCCGCGAGACGCCGCCCTACCAGCTCGCGGTCAACTTCCCCCTGGTCGATGTGACGCCGGAGCTTGGCCCCGTCGAGATCGCGCGCGGCACGCACATGATGTCGAAGGAAGAGGGCCTGCGCCGCATCGAGTCCGGTGAACTCAAGCTGGAGCCGGTGCTGATGCGCCTGGGCGACGTGATGATCCGGGAC
>DASVVJ010000147.1:0-25670 GCA_036389955.1 Myxococcaceae bacterium | reverse complement strand
TGGCTGATGTTCCAGGTTGTGATCCGCAACCTGCGAGGCCCGCAGCCATGGGTGCCAACGGAGGCAACGCTCACGAGCAAGACGGGCGAGAAGCTGCGGGGCCGCGTGGTGCGAGAGGAACAGGGGGAGACACCACCCGGTGAAGCTGTGCGGGTGCTCGTGGTGACGGAGGAGCCGCCCGCAGACGTGGGCCTCGTCTTCATCCTGGAAGTGAGCGGGGCGGATGGTCGGACGCTTGCGATCCCCAGGGTGACGATTCCCGCACCCGCGAAGAAGGAGTCCAAGCGATGACCGCGCTCGTGGTGGGGCTGCCCCCCGGTTCCATGATTGACGGCTTCAAGGTGATTAGGCCGCTGGGGGACGGCGGCTTTGCCTTTGTCTACCTCGTGGAGAAGAACGGCAAGCGGTACGCGCTCAAGGTGGCGCGGCACCGCGCGGCGAGCGGCGACGACAAGAGGACGCACGCGCGCACGCTGCGCGAGTTGGGGATCCTGCTGCTGTTCGCGGACCATCCCAACATCATCCATGCGTGCGGGCACGGGCACGTGCCGGACAAGGAGAGCGGGAACCTGTATCTCGTCCTGGACTATGTGGACGGCTGGACGTTGGGCGAATGGATGGTGCGTAAACACCCCACCGTGCATGAAGTCCTCTGCGTCTTCGTGAAGATCGCCGCCGCGCTGGCCTACATCCACGTCCGGGGCGTGCTTCATCGCGACTTGAAATGGGCCAACGTCATGATCCGCAAGAGCGACGGAGAGCCGATCATCATCGATCTGGGCTGCGCCAGCCACGCTCTGGCCGAGGACTTGACCGACGGAGGCGTGCCCCCAGGGACGGATCGCTCGCGTGCGCCCAGGCAGTTCCAATTCCTCCGCGAGCACAAGGAAGAACACCGGGCCCGGTACGCCTTCCAGGTGTCAGACGAAATCTTCGCGTATGGGGTGATGCTCTATGACTTGTTGACGGACCCGCGCCCCACGGAGGACCGCCCGCGCGAGCCGGTGAACCACCACCGCCGCATGCCCGAGCCCGCGCACAAGCTGAACCCCCGCGTCCCCGTGGCCGTGAGCGAATGGGTGCAGACCCTCTTGGCGCGTGACCCAAGCAAGCGGCCGGTGGATACGGAAGCCCTGCTGCGTGAAGTGACGGAGCTGGCACGCGTGACGGCTGCTGAATACCTGGAGCCGGTACACCTGCCCTCCGAGCAGCGCCAGCCCGCGCCCTCTGAGGCGGGCGAGCCTGCCGCGTTGGAGCAGACGCAGAAGCGCCCATGGACCGCGCTGCGCGTGCTCGCGGGGCGGCTCCACGCGCGCCGCACGGTGCTTGCGGGTGGCGGCCTCGTGGCTGCGGGCGTTGCCGCTGCGCTCGCCCTCTCTCTCTCTGCTGGAGAAGCGCCCACGCCCGCGCCAACGCCCGCGCCTCGCGTGGCCCCTGCCCCGGTGCCTCTGACAGCTGGCCCCATGGCCCTCCTCGAGGGCACCGCTGCTATGTCCACCCCTGCCCCCGCGCGAGCGGTGGACAGCGGCCCCGCAGCGACTGCGGACACTCAGAAGGAAGGTTCAACCGTGACGACTCAGAAGCCAGAAGCCCCCAAGCAGGCGCGCCCCCCTCGCGCGGAGAAAAGAACCCCAAGCGCGGCAGAGTGCAGAACGCTCGCGTTTCTCGCCGCCGCGGCTGCCGGATGCACCGGTCTCCCCGTGAGGCCCGAGCCTTTCGAGTGCCCAGAGCGGACACGGAAAGTCATGGATGCGCAGGGCTGGGAGGCCGGGTATCGCTTCTCCATCGCGCTGGATGATCGCTTTGAGCGCGACTCGCGCCAAGTGTTCCGCCCCGGTGCGGAAGTCGTGGCAGTAGTCCCTGATACTGGCCTCCCCCCCGGGCAGCGACAGAAGGCCCCCCCGGGAACCATGCTGTGGGGGCGCGTCTACGTGGATCCGCAAGATGAGTTCGCCAAGGGTGGTGGCCAGCCCGCAGCGTTGCTCGTGAAGTACGAGCGCGCGAAGTTGCCGGGGAAGGAAGAGTTTCCCGTGTGCATCGTCGCGCGAAGTGGCCGCGTGTACTCGGTGGACAAGGACGGAGCCACCACGGCCTACAACAGTGGAGAGGCGGAAGTGACATGGTTCTACCCCTACGACTAGCGCTCCCTGGAAGGTGACGCGTTCGCGTTTCCCGTGACCTAGAGAGTTGTTCACCCCAGGCCCATTCAGTGGGTAACATCCGCTCCCCTCGTGGCGGGCTGCTGGCGGCCCGCACGCGGCAAGGAGCGACAGCGCATGGCGGCTATCGAGCTTCGGATTCCCAAGGGGGCGATCCTCTTCACGGGGAGCCCCTGGGCAAAGTGCTGCTCAAGGCGGTGGGAATGCCGAGCGGCTCAGGGGGACTGCGCGTCTACAAGGCGCGAGCGAAGCTCGAGGAGCAGGTGCGGCTTGCCGCGTACCTCCAGCACCCGGGCATTCTGCGCGTCCACGGGATGCACAAGGCAGAGGGGACTTGGTACGTCATCACGGAGCACCCGTCCGGCAATTCGCTGAACGATGTGCTCGCGCTCGTCGCGCAGTGCGAACGGTGGTTCTCGCCCCTGTTCGCGCTGTACGTGGGCGCTCAGGTGGCGGGCGCCCTTCACCACGCGCACACGGCCCAGGACGAGAACGGGCGCCCGTTGGGCATCGTCCACCGGGCGATCGATCTCGAACACGTCTTCGTCGATTGGTCAGGCGAAGTGCAGGTGTCGGACTTCGGCCTGGCCTTCTCCAACTTGCCGGGCCGCGTGGCGTCCACCGTGCGCCGCCCGCGGGACTCCTCCAGCGCTCGCCCGCTGCGCGCTACCAGAGCGCGCAGGAACTCGAGGCCGACTTGCACCGCTGGCTTGGGGAGACGTTCGGCGCCGCACGCACCCAGGACACGATCACCACGCACTAATAGAGAAGAGCGATGCATCCCCCCGTGACGATGTCTACGCACTTCGTAGACACTCCACTAGATGCCTGCCGTTACTCGGAGGTTCGGGCCGCCGGAAGGGTGAAAAAAAAGGTACTGCCCACCTCCGCATTGCTCTCGACCCAGATCCTTCCGCCGTGAGCCTCTACGATGCACTTGGAGATGTAGAGCCCAAGGCCCAGCCCCCGTTTGTCGCTCGCGAGGGCTTGCCAGAAGCGCTCGAAAATTCGCCCCTGATCTGCCTCACTGACACCCGGGCCTGCGTCAGCAACAGAGAACCTCACTTCTTCTCCGACAGGCTCGACGCGAATCGAAATCATGCCGCCCTCGGGAGTGAACTTGATCGCGTTGCTCAGAATGTTCGCGAGCACCTGAAGGATCCGGTCATGGTCGAAGCGGGCCAGCAGAGAGCCCCTGGCCACTTCCGACTCGAGCGAGATGCCCTTGGCCGACGCGGAAAGCTGGAATGCCTCCACCGTGTCCCGGACAAGGCGAATCGCATCGTCTGGCCGAGGTTGCACCGTGAGCCTGCCCGCCTCAATGCTGGCCACGTCCAGCAAGTCTCCGATGAGCCGATTCATTCGAGCGGTGAAGTGTTGAATGCTCTCGGCATCTCTCCGGGTTCTCTGCCCGGCTGCATCCTCGGGGGCGTTCCTGACGAGCAGGGCCGCGCGCATGGCGATGCCCGCGAGGAGCGTCCTTAAATCGTGGCTCACCATTCCCAGGAAGTCATCTCGCGCCGCCAGGGCTTCATCCGAGCGCTCCCGTTCAAGCCATAGATGCTGGTCCGTCTTCTCTCGTTCCAACCGGAGGAGGCTCGCCAGGGCGCTATTACGCGCCTCGCGCTCCTCTTGGAGCTTTTCATCCGAGGTAGCCCGCTCGCGCTGAATCGTCGCGTCCTCATTGGCCCGCTCGCGGGCCACGCTCTGGCGCTCCTGGTGCGGCGCATCGCTCCGCACCAGCTTCTCATCCGTTGCGGCCCGGGTCGTCTTCAACGACGTGTCTGCGTCGGCCCGCGTGCGCTGGACCCCTGCATCCGCCTCCTCTTCAATGGCGTCCCGCCTCTTGCTGAATTCGTCGTCGGCCTTCAGCCTCTCCGCGCGGAGGCTTTGATCCGTGCTGTCCTGCTCTGGCCGTGGCTTCTTGTCCTTGGAACTCATTCGGAGCGGTTCTAGCAGGAACCCACCTGACGTTCAGGCTCCCTGCATAGGCACGGATCTCATCCGCTGGAGGCGTCAGGGCAGGGAGCCAGGCGCAGGCTCATGCCGTCTGCTCCCCTCAGGAGCTGCTCAGGCCCATCTCCCGGAGCCGGCGCTGGAGCGCGCGCCGGGACACTTCGAGCCGCTGCACCATCTTGTCCACATTGCCCTGGCACTCATGGAAGCAGCGGGTGATCTCCTCCGCGCTCAGGGCCCCCGCGGTGCGCAGCAGCGAGCTCTTGTCGATGAGCAGGTAGACGGAGGCGCGGGAGATGCCCAGCCGCTCCGCCGTGGCCTTCAGGTCCCACGCGCTGTCACGCAGAGCCTGCAGCAGCTCCCGCTCGCCCACGTCGGCGGGCTTGCGCCGCGGTAAGAGCGCCTCGTCCGGCTCCGCTGTGTCCTCCAGCTCAGGCGCGGGGAGCTCGGGCTCCTGTGGCTCGCGGGGGGGGCGCACCTGCTGAGGACGCCCGGGCAGGGGGATGACGGCGGAGTCCAGCTCCTGCTCGAGCCGCGCGTCGAGGCGGAGCTGAGAGAGGCCCCGGCTGCCGATGACGAGTTGCCGGGTGACGTTGCGCAGCTGCCGGATGTTGCCGGGCCAGGAGTAGCGCAGCAGCCGGACCGCCAGCGAGGCGGGCAGCCAGGGATCGGCCCTTGGGTCCTTCTGCCGCAGGTGGTGCGGCTCTCCCGTGGCCTCCAGCTCCTGGCGGGCAAAGTGCACGAAGAGCGCGCCAATGTCCTCGCGGCGCTCGCGAAGGGGAGGCAGGCGCAGCTCGAAACCGGCCAGCCGGTGCAGCAGCGGGGCTCGGAAGAGCTCTCGTTGGATCCGCTCCTCCAGGTTCGCATCCGTGGCGGTGATCAGCCGCACATCCACGGACACCGCGGCATTGCCGCCCACCGGGTACACCTCACCCGTCTCCAGCACCCGCAGCAGCGCCACCTGCACCTCGTGAGAGGCCTCGCCCACCTCGTCGAGGAAGAGGGTACCGCCGTGCGCGGCGCGGAACAGGCCCGCGCGATCGCGCACGGCGCCCGTGAAGGCGCCCCGCTGGGCACCGAACAGCTCCGAGGCGGCCAGCTCCTTGGAGATGGCGCTCAGGTTGATGCTGACAAAAGGCCCCTCGCGGCGGGCGCTGTGCTGGTGGATGGCCTGCGCCATCAGCTCCTTGCCCGTCCCCGTCTCGCCGCGCAGGAGCACCGGCACGTTCAGGTCCGCCACCCGGAGGATGTCCTCGCGCACCTGGCGCAGGCTCATGCTGTGGCCCACCATGCCCAGGGTGTCCACCCGCGCCGTTTCCGGTACCTGGGCCAGGTGGAGCAGCAGCACCACGCGCTCGGCAAGCACCAGCGGCACGCCCACCGACAGCTGCTCGGGGGTGAACTCCCAGGTGCCCTGCAGGGGTTCTGTCTCCACGCGCACCGGGGTCCCGTCCTCCGGCACGCGCAGCCGCAGGCGCCCCCGTGTTCCCGGACCAAATTCGATGGGGGTGCGGCTCAGGAAGAGATCTCCCAGGGGCCGCGCCACCTGGCTACCAGGCCGGGAGAACTCCGGGGCGTTGCGCGACAGCGCCACCGCGCTCCCCGAGGTGGCCAGCATCTCCAGTAGCAGCCGCTCTCCGATGCGCTCGGGATCCGGATGAGCGGCGACTGTCAGGGCCGGCACGAGGCGTAAGGCTGGGGCCTCACTGCCGCGCAAGTGCTGAGCGGTCGTCGCTAAGTCGTCGGAGCGTTTCTGCTGCATGCGGAGCCCTGAGGGCACCGAAGTGCCCTGGCGAACTCTATACCTGGTTGCACCGTGGGGGCTTACAGGCATCGCTCAGGGGCTGATCCTGTCGCTGGAATGGCCAGGCGAGCGGGCAGCACCGGGGTGTCCATCTCCCAACAGCTCGAGCTTGAGCGCCAGGGTGCGCTCGAAGGACTCCCGGGTCTCTCCGGGGCCTTGGGCTCTCTCCAGGCGGGCGAGCGCCTGAGCGTAGTGCTCGCGGCCCTGCTCGTGCTGGCCCATCTTCGAGTGCAGATCGCCCAGAGCCTCCAGCGCCAGCGCCAGGTACACCTCATCCCCCACGCGCTGAGCGGCGGCCTTCAGGGGAAGTTCCAGCACCATCGCCTCGGCATATCGCCCCTGCCGTGTACCGATGGAGGTCACCAGCAGGTTCCAGATGAGCGCCTCCAGCGCGGCATCCTTTCCCTGAGCCGAGAGCACGAGCGCTTCTCGCAAGGCGGCCTCGGAGCCAGGATAGTCGCCAGCTCCGTCCAGCAGCTGCGCGCGCCAATAGAGCGCGCGGGCCTGCAGCGGCGCGTCATTCAGGGCCGTCACCCAGGGCTGCAGCTGCTTCGCCAGCTCCAGGCCCTCGGTGAACTTCCCTGCCCGGTGCAGCGCTCCCAGCTGAGCCACCTGGAGGGAGATCGCCTCGGCCTGAGACCGTGGCTGCTCCTGGAGCCGCGCATCCCCGATGCCCGCCCGCCGCCCGCCCATGCCGGTGGATGCGGAGCCCGGCTCCGGGTGGCGTGCCCACCCCCAGACGGCCGCCGCCAGCAGCACGGCCCCCGCGCCCGCCAGCGCCACCGTGCGCAGCCGGGCCCATCGCCGCTGGGCCGGCGCGTTGCGCAGCACCAGCAGCAGCTCGTGCATGGAGCCCGGACGCTGGAGCGGGTCAGCCCTCAGCCCTCGCGCCATGGCCTGGTTCAGCCAGGCGGGCACCTCGCGTTGGTTGGGTGGGAGAGTGAGGCGCCCAGCGGTCCGGGCCTCGAGCAGCTCGGTGACGCTCTCTCCCGCGAAGGGGCACACGCCATACAGGGCTTCGTAGAGCGCCACGCAGAAGGCGAACAGGTCGCTCCGGGCGTCGACGGGCTGGCCCTTGAGCTGCTCGGGGGCCATGTAGCGCGGGGTGCCCATCAGCTTGCCCGTCTCGGTGAG
This sequence comes from Myxococcaceae bacterium, assembly GCA_036389955.1. GTDB lineage: Bacteria > Myxococcota > Myxococcia > Myxococcales > Myxococcaceae > DATHBR01. The sequence continues at coordinate 18,617 of DASVVJ010000147.1, read as the reverse complement.
CGGCTCCACCCACGTTCTTGGCAGGGGAGGCGCCTGCGCCGGGCCGCCGGTGTCCGGCTCGTGCTGCGGCTGCGCCACGCCGAAGTCCGTCACCCGCACGCGCCCGTCCTGGCCGAGCAGCACGTTGTCCGGCTTGAAGTCGCGGTGCACCAGGCCCGCCGCGTGAGCGGCCGCCAGGCCCTGGCCCGCCTCCAGGAAGAGGGGCAGCACCTCGCTCCACGGGCGCGGCTGCTGCCGCAGCCACTGCCGCAGCGTCTGCCCCTCCACGTGCTCCATGGCGATGAAGACGGAGTCGTCCTCCAGGCGGCCCGAGTCGTACACCTGCACCACGTGGGGGTGGCTCAGCCGCGCCATGGCCTGGGCCTCGCGCAGCAGCCGCACCTGGGACTCGCTGTCGTCCAGGCTCCAGCGCGGGCGCAGGAGCTTGAGCGCGACCCGGCGGTTCAGCCGCGCGTCATACGCGGCCACCACCATGCCCATGCCGCCGTGGCCCAGGGGGTGGAGCACCGTGTAGCGCTCGGCCAGCATCTGCCCCGACGGCAGCAGCGGGTCGGTCGGAGGCTCCGGCGGAGGTGCGGCCGGGGCCAGGAGTTCGGAGTCCGTTCGCGCCGGGGGAAGGGGCTTCCCCAGGGTCGGCACCTCCTCCAGCATCTCCGGGGGAGGCAACCTGGCCGGTTGCGGAACGGTCATGTTCACAACTGTACATTGCAGGGGGGCCCCAAGTGCCAGGGGTCTCCCGTACAGGTACCCAGGATGAACTTCTGGCCCGATTGACAGCTCCCCCGGTGCAGGCCGCCTGCGGGGAGCGGGCGCGTCAGCCCAGGTTGTGGAAGACGCGCTGCACGTCCTCGTCCTGCTCGAGCGCGTCGACCATCTTGAGCACCTCGGTGGCCTTGTCCTCGGGCAGCTCCACCAGGTTCTGCGGCACGTACTCCGAGTCCGCCGAGAGCACCGTGAGGCCCCGCGACTCGATGGCCGCCTGCAGGTGGCCGAACTCGTTGAAGGCGCAACGGATGACGAGCTGCTTCTCGCCCTTCTCGCCGGTGCTCTCGCCCATCTCCTCGAGCCCGTGATCGATCAGGTCCAGCTCCAGGGCCTCCTGGTCCACGCCCTCGGCGCTCAGGCGGAAGACGCCCATGCGCTTGAACATGAAGCCCACGCTGCCCGTGGTGCCCATGCTGCCGCCCCAGTCCTTGAAGTGCATGCGCACGTTGGCCACGGTGCGGACCGCGTTGTTGGTGGCCGTCTCGACGATGACGGCGATGCCGTGCGGCCCATAGCCCTCGTAGAGGACGACGTCGTAGACCTCGGCGTCCTGGCCGCTGGCGCGCTTGATGGCGCTGTCGACCTTGTCCTTGGGCATGTTGGCGACGCGCGCGTTCTGGATGGCGCGCCGCAGGGCGGGGTTGGATTCGGGGTTAGGCCCTCCAGCCTTCACGGCGATCGCAATGTCCTTGCTGATGCGCGTGAACAGCTTGGCCATCTTGTTCCAGCGGGCGAACATGGTCGCCTTGCGCGTCTCGAAGATGCGTCCCATAGCGGGCTCCTTGTAGCAGGGTGGCGAGCGAATGGAAGCCGCGTCAGCGTGACGGCTGGGGCGGCTCCACCGCCTGGGGGACAGCCCGGGGCCAGAGCAGCACGAGCGCCGCGCCGCTGAGCAGCAGGCACACGGCCAGGGGCACCAGCCAGGGGGCCTGGAAGCGTGGGGTGCCCACCAGCGCCACCGCCACCGACAGGCCCAGCCGGAGCAGCTCGAGCCGCACCGCCCACGGCTTGGACTCGAAGAGCGCGCCGACCGTCCCCGTGCCCCACAGCACCAGCACGACAATCACCGCCGAGCCGGCCAGGCCCAGGCCTCCGCCCAGCCACTGCAGCGCGCACGCGGTGAGGGCCAGCAGCAGGAACTGGAGGACGCCGTACGCGGCCAGCCACCCGGGCACCTCGCGGGACGGACGCGCGGGAGGCTCGGGAGCCTCCTGCTCACCGGGCGCCCGCCAGCCTGGCGGCATGACCCACATCTTCACGGCCTTGCCCAGGGAGCGGGCCCGGCGGGTGCGCCGCACCATCTCGATGAACGGCTGGAACTGGGCCCAGAGCGGGTTCCAGCTCGCCAGGGGCCGAATGGTGCCGTAGGTGGGCGAGTGCGTCTCGGGCACGAAGGTGCCGAAGAGCCGGTCCCAGATGATGAGGGTGGAGCCGAAGTTGCGGTCCAGGTACTCCGGGTTCCGCGCGTGGTGCAGCCGGTGGTACGAGGGCGTATTGAAGGCCTTGCCCCACAGGCCCGTGCTGGGGCGGGTGAGCCGCGAGTGCATCAGCGCCTCGTAGAGGGACAGACAGCCCACGGCGAGGAAGAAAGCCTCCTTGGGCACGCCCAGCAGGGGCAGCGGCCAGAAGAAGAGCAGGGCGCTGATGTCCGAGATCCACGGCTGGCGCACCGCGACGGAGACGTTCATCTCCTCGCTCTGGTGATGCACCACGTGAATGGCCCACAGCCCGGCCACGGCATGCGAGCCCCGGTGGAACCAGTAGTAACAGAAGTCCACGCCCACGAAGGCCAGCACGTATGGCACGGGTGAGCCCTCGGCCCAGCGCACGAGGCCGAAGGTGGCCTGGAAGCCGTCATAGAGGGCCAGCAGGAAGCCGCCGGTGAAGATGCCCAGCAGCACCTGCCCCATGCCGCACGAGAGGTTGGCCAGGGTGTCCGGCAGCACGTAGGCGCGCAGCCCCTGGCGCCGGGCTACCAGCGCTTCGATGCCCATGAGGAGGAAGAACAGGGGCCCGAGCAGCGCGTAGTAGTCGTTGGTGTCCATCTACCCCTCCGCTGTGTCGGGGAGCCGTCCCTGGCCCAGCGAGACGAGCGGCGGGGCGGGGTGCTGGGTGAAGCGGGTGTCGCGGTTGCGGTACAGGACGTTATAGGCGCAAGACGGCACATTGGAGCCGTCCGGCTCGCGGATGCCCACGCAGCACTGACGGATCCGGTCGGTATCGAACGTCTCCTCGTCCATGTGCGTGTGCAGATAGATGGCCTTGGAGCTGCGCTCGGCCAGCCGCAGGCGCTCGAACTGGTCCACGCCGGGGGCGGTCAGCTTGCCGAGCAGGTCCTTCAGGGTGGCGAGCACCGCCTCGGTGTCAGTGCGGACGAGTTCGCCGGACCAGAGGCGGTTGATGACGTCCTGCAGCCGCTGCTCCATCTCCGGGCTGGGCTCGAGGTACAGCATGCCGCCGAGCAGGGCGCGCAGGTCCGAACGCTCCATGAAGCGAGGGTAGGGCAGCCAGCGCCCGTCCTTCATCTTCATCACGTACGTCACCTGGTAGCAGAGCGGGTGCGCGGCGGGGGAGGGCACGAAGTCCGAGACGCGGAGCTGGCCGTCCGTCTGGCGCTCCAGGTCCACCAGCACGTCATACGGGGTGTAGCGCGCGCGCCGGTCGAAGCGGGCGCCGCCCTGGCCGGTGAAGGTCATCGTGTGGAACTCGACGCTGCGGATGAAGTCCTTCTCGAGCGCCAGCTTCACGAAGTCCCCAAGCTCGGAGTCGTTGTAACCGCGGGCGAGCACGGGCAGCAGGGTGGTGTCCACACCGTGCTTCTCCAGCAGGGTGAGCACCTTGAGCTTGGAGGAGAGCAGGCTGCCGCCGAGCATCTGCTTGTTGGGCTCGGGCTTGAACGAGTCGAACGAGAGGATGACGCGGGCTTCGAGCTGGGCGAGGCGCTCCAGCAGGTATTCATCCTTGAGGAAGCGCAGGCCGTGGGTGGACACGGTGATGCGGTGGAGGCCCTCCTCGCGGCACAGCTCCACCAGGCGCTCGAAGGAGGGGTGCTGGGTGGGCTCGCCGCCGGTGAGGTTGATGATGCGCTTGTCGGGGGCGACGCGGCGCAGGTGGCCGAGGATGGCGCGAAGCTGCTCCTCGGACATGTGGTAGGCGCCCTTGTTGCGGTTGTGCGTGTAGCAGATAGGGCAGTCGAGGTTGCAGGCCGAGGTGATGGGGACGATGGGCAGCTGCACCTGCTGCTCGTGCTGGGTGCAGGGGCCACAGTCGTACGGGCAGCCCTGCGAGGCCTTCTTCATGGGGAAGGGACGCTGCAGGGCAGGCGCGTCCTTCATGATCGACTCGTACCAATCGGCGCTGGAGGAGACGAGCGCCTCGACGGAGCCGTGGTCGGGGCAGCTCTTGCGCATGACGACCTGGTCATTGCTGCGCCAGAGGGTGGCCACCACGGTGCGGAAGCAGCGGGAGCACAGGCTTGTCGTGGACCGCAGCAGTTGCTCAGCCATGCGCGGAGTGTACTACGGCGGGCTCGAGGTGGGCTCACGCCTCATGGAAGAGGAAGGCCCGTAGCACGTCCCCTTCCACAGATACGCTTCCTCCTTTCCCTCCTCCTTACAGGAGGGAGGCTTGAGCTCAGTCAGGCGGTACCAGCACCCGCCACGAATCTCCACCTCGCCAGAGCGCTTGCACGGAGGCCTGTTCTGGCCAGGAAAGGGCTGCTCGGGCAGCGGAAGCGAGACGCCCCGCTTCTTGTCACCGGGCAGGAGAGAGACACTGTCGGCTGGAGTGGTGCTGGCGCTGTCGCCTACCGCCACGCGGCCACCTTCTCGGGCCCTGCTGTCCGAGGAGGACTCGGCCTGGCCCCGGAGCCGTACCGCCACCGCGAGCCCGGTGAGCAGCACTCCTATCAGGCCAACTCCTGCCGCCGTTCTCCATCGCGGCGCGAGGCTCCGAAGCAGCGCCTGAGGGCGGCCCACTTGGGTCCGTCGCCGTGCTTGCTCCTCACGCTGGGCGTGTTTCTCTCTCTCGGCCGCGTCCCGTTCCGCCGAGCGCCGGGCCGTTCCGGAAGAACGCAACCGCGGCCCCTGCTCTTCGCTCCAGTCAAACAGCGGCACATTCCCCTGGCTTGCCGCTGATTCCGCCGCTTGCTCCAGCGCCTCGGCCGCTTTATGCGCCTTGCCCCCAAAGCGCTCCACGGGCGCGACGGCCAGCAGTCGCAGAATGCAGGCCTCCAACTCCGGGCTCACCCTTGGGTTGATCTCGCGCGGGTGTCGCGGTCCTGGCCCTCCCTCGCGCCACACCTCCGAGCCGCTCTCACCGGGCTGCGTGGGCGGCGGGTATTCATCCGTCACCAGCCGGTAGGCCAGCACTCCCAGCGCGAACAGATCGTCACACGCGCTGGCCCGGTAGTGCGCCGTGGGGTGGCGCAGAAACGCGTTGAGAAACGCCCACGCTTCGGGGCTGCGATAGGCCGGAGTGCCCGGTGGCATCAACTTCGAAGTGAGTGTGGCCGCGCCTCGATAGTGCCCCGCTCCGAAGTCCGTGAGGAAGGCCCGCCCGTCGCCTGCGCGCACCAGCACGTTGGCCCCCTTCACATCCCGGTGCACACCTGCCGCCGCATGAGTGGCCTCCAACGCCCGAGCCACCTGCGCCAACAGCGTCAACACCTGGTGCGAAGTGGGGTTACGCCTCTCGGCCCACGTGTACAGCGGCTCGCCCTCCACCAGCTGCATCACCACGTAGGGAAAGGCTCCGGCCGGGTGCTCCCACACGCCATGCTCGAGGAACCGGGGCACATGCGCGCTGTGAATGCGCCGCAGCAACTCCGCCTCCCGTGCGAAGCGCTCATCCCCGGAGTGGATGGCCAGCTTGAGCGCGAACTCGCCCTCGCTCGGGTGCCCTTCACGCTCGACGCAGTACAGGGTGCCGTAGGCGCCACGGCCTCTCCAGCCCTTCACCCGCCACGGCCCTACGCGCAGTCCCGCCGGCAGGCTGAACGGATCCACCTGCTGCAAGGCTCGTTTCATCCCCATGGGTGCTCTCCAGCGCGGGGGCAGCTACCTCTGCCCCTCGTGCCACCCTACCTCATGGGTTCCCAGCATGCTTCCCGCCGATTCAGGATTCCACGCTCCATGCCGCCGTGAGGCCTTTACCCCAGGGACTCATGTTGACAGGAACGCGCGCCCCGCCTGTAAGCTCGAACCCTTCCTGGCAGGAGCCAACACCCGGAGGCGCTGCGTGTTACGAGCGTGGATGGTGCTGCTGTGTATGGTGGTGTTGGGGTGTAGCAGCACAGTTCCGAGCATCCGTAGCACTCCGGAGCTGCCACTGCGCTGTCCTTACACGGGATATTAGCAGATGCCGCGCCTCTACGAGCCTGGGTCGTTCTTGAGAGTTCCCCTCGCGGACGGCTCCTTTGGCTACGGCCGGGTGCTGAACATGCCGCATGATGCCTATTACGATTATAGGACCGACACTCCGGATTCAGACTTGGACCGGATTGCTTCCATGCCCGTCCTCTTCAAGATTGCTGTCCGCCATATGGTGGCACTCGGCCCTCCGGCACTCGTCAGCACCCCTCCTCTGCCTCACTGCGCCTATCCTTCTTAAGCGCAATCGTTAGGCCAGAGCGATGGCGGCACCAACCCCGTAAAGAACGAGAGAGATCGCGAATACCACTGCGGGGAGGTAATACGTGTAGCGCTTCCAAAGCACAACTAAACCAGCCAGAAAGGTCGAGCCGACCACGAGGAGAAACGGGGATTGCTGCAGTACGGCAAATCGAAAGGTGGCGAGATAGCCGTACAACAGGCCAAAGAGCATCAGGCCGAGACTCAGGATGGCGTTGAAGCCTATCCAGGCTTTCCACATCGTGGTTTTGCTGGAGACGTTAGGAGAGACCTCCTTCATCCTCGCTTCAAGTTCTGGATCTTGAGGTCTGAGGTCCAGACCGAAGAACGTGCCATGTAAATGCAGCGCGCCAGCGAGAAGCGCAATCGCTGCGCTCGCTGAGATCAAGATCTGAGGAAGCATGAAGATCCTCCTGTGGAGCTGCCCCCGAGTAGCGGACGCGGGGTTTGAGGCTGGTCGCGCCGGCGGCGCGACCAGGTGACGCTCGTAGGCGACAGGACTCACATAGCCGAGACTCGCATGGCGCCGCTCGGCGTTGTACCAGACGATGAAGCCGAAATGGCGGCGTGGCGGCGAGCGACACGAAGGTGACGTGGGCCAACAGTTCGTTTTCGACCGTGGCGAAGAAGCTCTCGGCTACCGCGTTATCCCAGCAATCCCCCTTGCCACTCATGCTCGCTACCGCACCGTGCTGGGCGAGGAGTGCGCGGTACGCGCCGCTCGCGTACTGACTTCCGCGGTCCGCGTGGTGCACGAGCCCCAGGGCGGGCGCCGGTCGGCGAGGGCTCCGCGGAGGGCTCTCTCAAGCGGGGGCAGAGCCGAAGCCGGAAGAGGCAAGTGAACCGCCTGAGGCAGCGGCGAGGCAGGAGCCGACCCAGGAGCGCACGCCGCAGCTGGATTGGGTGGAGGCGGCGGGAATCGAACCTGCCGCCTCCAGCGCGGGTCTGCTGTGGCTTGTCTCATAGGCCCCGATCCCCACAAGCAGGCAGGGGCTCCACGGGGGCCCGTGGGAGGCGGACGGTAGCGTGTGCCCTGGCCAGGTGTGGCTGGGGAGGGGCAGGTGGGAACGCACGGGTGGGCGTACCGGCGAAGGCAGCCGGAGGGGACGGTGCTGTACGTGGCGGTGCGGGAGAACCTAGCCACATTGCTAGCGGAAGCCAGCGAGGTAGGGCGCGGCCTGCCCCGGTACGTGGAGCGGGACGTAAGCCAGGTACCTGGAAGGCGGAGTGCTGGCGCACGGCTTCGCGCGGGTGCGCTGCGAGAGTTGCAAGAACGAGCTGCTCGTTGCCTTCTCGTGCAAGGGCCGAGGGGTGTGCCCGTCCTGCAACGCGAAGCGGGCGCATGTGACGGCGGTGCACCTGGTAGAGCAGGTGCTGCCGCACGTGCCCTACTCTCGGACGTCCTCACCGTCTTCCTGCGCGCGGTGTTTACCCTGCAGCGCCGAAGGGCACGGCGGCAGGGCCTGCGCGGTGGGCAGGCCGGGGCCGTGTCGTTCATCCAGTTCTTCGGCTCCGCCTTGCTGGTAACGCCGCACTTCCACTCGCTGGTGCCGGACGGCGTCTTCGTGCTGCGGGAGGGCTGCGTGCGCTTCGAGCAGTTGCCGCCGCCCACGAAAGGCCAGGTGGAGCGGCTGCTGAGGGGGTACGCCACCGGGTGCTGCGCCTGCTGGAGAAAAGAGGGGCCCTGCCCGCGCAAGGACCCGAGGACGCGCTGCAGGCGTACCAGGCGCACTCCCTGCAGCAACGGCTGCGCTGGACGGAGGTGGACGTCCGGCCCCCTCCCAGCAAGCAGCCCCGATGCGCCTTCATGGAGGGATTCTCCTTGCACGCCAACACGCATTTGCATGCCAACGACAGGCAGGGACTGGAGCGGCTATGCCGCTACGGGGCGCGTGGAGCGCTGGCGCTGGAGCGTTTGTCACGAGCGGAGGACGGTCTCATCGCCTATCGCATGAAGCGCCCGCTGCCGGACGGCGCCACGCACCTGCTCTTCACCGGGCTGGAACTGTTACGGCGTGTGGCGTCCCTGGTGCCTCCGCCTCGGGCAAACTCACGAGGTTCCACGGCGTCTTCGCTCCAGGCGCCAAACTGCGGCCATTTCTGGTCCCCAAGCAGAGGAGGCGAGAGCGGGGAGTGAGGCAGCGGCCAGGAAGGAGCGGATGAAGCAGAGGACGCCGCGAGTGGATGGGGCAGAGTTGGCGAAGAGGACGTTCGACTTCGACGTGTTCGCCTGCGTGAGGTGTGGGGACAGTCGGCGGGTGTTGGCGTACGTGAAGGCAGGGAGGGAGTGCGAGCGATACTGGAGCACCTGGGCTTGCCCACGGCAGGTGTGAGCCTGGCCCCGGCGCAAGAGTCAATCCAGGCCGCGTGGTGTTGAGGCTGACGCCTCCCCAGAGCCAAAAGGCCCAGTCCCCTACCGCGCACCCCATGGGAGGGCGGCCTGGGCAGTCGTGTACCTCAAGGGGCGGCGCGGCCTGTCCACACGCTTGGCTCACTGCTCGGGCGGCCCCTGTCAGCGCTCCTCCTCGGCACCTCCGCTCCAACCCTCTCCCGCAACATGGCCTCTCTCCCGCATATACGCCGTGTCCTGGCTTCCTGGCCACTCAACGAAAAGCCTGTGATTTTCGCTTGAGGTAAAGCACTCTGGCCCGTGTAGGTAAACCGGGGGGGGGGGCAGCGACAGCCTCCATGCCAGGGAGAGTTGTCATGCACGCAATGGGAGTGAGCAGGGCTCTGCTGTTGGGCTGGGTCTGTGTTGTGGTGGGTTGCAGCAGCAAGCCGCCAGAAGACAAGCCCCTGGTCAGCAGCGCTTCGGCGTTGGGGGTGGGGTGGGAGGTGACGGGCGCAATGGCAGAGGGGCGCAAGTACCACGCGGGGGTGGTGCTGCCCTCCGGCAAGGTGCTGGTGACGGGCGGCTCCAGGGGAGCCACCTTCCTTTCCTCCGCGACGGAATACGATCCTAGGACGGGCACGTGGACGGTGGTGGCGCCGATGCCGGAAGCCAGGCAGGCGCACACGGCGACGGTGCTGGCCAATACGGGCAAGGTGCTGGTGGCCGGAGGCGAGGGCTCGGGCTACCTGTCCTCGGCGAGGGTGTATGACGTAGCGACGAACACTTGGGCCTCGGCGGGGACGTTCGCGACGGGGGTAGGGCGGGCCTACCTGACGGCAACGCAGCTACTCGACGGCAAGGTGCTGGTGGCGGGCGGGCTGAGCAATGGCGCGCAGAGCAAGGTGGATGTGTATGACCCGGCGGCGGGGACTTGGGCGGTGGGGCCAGGGATGGGGACGCCGCGGCGCAGCCACACGGCGACGCTGCTGAAGAATGGCAAGGTGTTGGCGGTGGGAGGTTGGAGTGGAGGGGCGACGAGGGAAGCGGAACTCTATGATCCGGTGAGCAACACCTGGAGTGTGACGGGAGCGCTGGCCACGGCGCGCTATGACCACACCGCGACGTTGCTGGCCTCGGGCCAGGTGCTGGTGGTGGGCGGGCGCAACGGCGCCGGAGTGGTGGGCAGCGCGGAGCTCTACGAGCCGGACACGGGGACGTGGAGCGTGACGAGCGCGCCGGCGACCGGGAGAGAGTTTCACACCGCGACGCTGCTGAGCACGGGCAAGGTGCTGGTGGCTGGCGGGAAGAACGGCAGCGTGTTGGGGAGCGCGGAGGTGTACGCCCCGGCCACTGGGCACTGGAGCGCGGCGCCGGCCATGGCAAGCGCGAGGCACCAGCATGTGGCGGTGCCGCTGGAGGTGTTGGGCAAGGTGCTGGTGGTGGGAGGCGTCGGGACTTCGAGCCTGGCGACAGCGGAGCTGTATGAGTACGACGCGTGTGAGGGCGTGAGCTGCAATAGCTCCCCGGGGGAGTGTTACGAGGCGGCAGGGACGTGCGCGGTAGGCGTGTGCAGCTACGCGCCCAGGGCTTCTGGAGCCCTTTGCGATGACGGCGATGCCTGCACGGGAGCGGACACGTGCAATGGCGCAGGGGTATGCGCGGGAAGTGTCACTCATTGCAGTAACCCGCCGGGGCAGTGTTACGAGGCAGCGGGCACGTGCAGCGGCGGCGCGTGCGACTACGCGTACAAGGCGGCGGGAGCTTCCTGTGACGACGGGGATGCGTGCACGGTGGGAGAGGAGTGCAACGGGGCCGGAGGGTGCGCGGGCACGCCGGTGAGCTGCACCACTCCTCCGGGGCAGTGCTACGAGGCGGTGGGCACGTGCGGCGGCGGGGCGTGCAGCTATGCCCCGAAGGCGGCGGGCAGCGTCTGCAATGATGGCAATGCGGGCACCCTCAATGACGTTTGCAGTGGGGCCGGGGCTTGCGCCGGAGTGGTGGCGTGCACCACTCCGCCGAGCGCGTGCCATGACTCACCGGGGACGTATGCCAACGGAGCGTGTACCTACCCGCTGAAGGCGGGGGGAACCCCCTGCGGCGCGGGGCAGCTCTGCGACGCGGCGGGCCAGTGCCAGAGCGGGTGCTGGATTGCAGGTGCGTACTACGCGGCGGGAGCGACCAACCCCAGCGGGGGCTGCCAGCAGTGCAACCCCAGCGTGTCGACGAACAGCTGGAGCCTCAAGTCGGCGATGACGGTGTGCCGGGCCTCGGCAGGCCAGTGCGACGTGGCGGAGTCCTGCACGGGCACCAGCAGCACCTGCCCAGCGGATGGGTTTGTCGCCAGCGGCACTCAGTGCCGTGCTTCGGCAGGGGTGTGTGACGTGGCGGAGTCCTGCACGGGGACGGCAGCGGCCTGCCCCGCGGATGCGGTGGTCAGTGCCGGCATCGTTTGCCGGGCGTCTTTGGGGGGCTGCGATGTGACAGAGGCCTGCAACGGCTCGAGCAAGGCCTGCCCTTCCGATGGGTACTCCCCTGACGGGACGAACTGCGGCACGAGCGTTGAAGAATGGGGAAGCTGCCAAAGAGGCAACTGGTTCAACCTCTGCGACATGAATGGGACGCAATCGTTGTACGCGACGTCTTTCACGTGTGCCACCGGGTCGTGCAACGCGTCGAGCACGGTCATTGGCACGCAGGGGTGTACGCTGGAGGTCCCCAATTGCGGAGGAGAGACGAGCGCTGGGCCGTGGGGCGAGTGCATCTTCAACGATACCTGCAGCGAGCTGGGGGTGAAGCAGCGGACGGTGACGGGCCTCGTCTACAACTGCGTCGGTGGTTGGTGCCAGCAGACTTCCTGGATCGAGTCTCAGCCCTCCGCAGAGTGCACGCGCGACACAGATCATATCAACTGTGGCACCCTTTATAGTGCATGGAGTGAGTGCTGGGTCGGGATGAATCAGCAGTATCGGACGGCGTTGTATCACCATTGTGGGAGCGGGACGTGCAACCTGTCGAACTCGCTCATGGAAATCCAGTCCTGCACGCCGACACCCTGACAGCGGGGCCGTGGACGGCCGCTGTCACATCTCACGGGTCCCCACTCTTTCGCTGGGGGACCCGGTTTTCGTCACGGAGACAGGCCTCCAGGTGATTGGGAGGCCGTTGGTGTTGAGGCTGACGCCTCCCCAGAGCCAAAAGGCCCAGTCCCCTACCGTGCACCCCATGGGAGGGCGGCCTGGGCAGTCGTGTACCTCAAGGGGCGGCGCGGCCTGTCCACACGCTTGGCTCACTGCTCGGGTAGCCCCTGTCAGCGCTCCTCCTCGGCACCTCCGCTCCAACCCTCTCCCGCAACATGGCCTCTCTCCCGCATATACGTTTCCACTTGCCGAGCCACGTCTTGCTTCTGTCGTTTCCGTCTCCGGTTTGGTCCTTTTTTGGTCCCAAAAACCGGAATTTGGTCCCGAAAATGCAGGCGCAGCCCCCTTCTCAGAGGGCGGCGCCTTGAAAGCGGCGGGTTGTTCTGCATGGAAGCGGCGGCAATCGAACCCGCCACTCCGAACTCCTGACGAGAGTGCTTCGACTCGGTCGAGCGCAGGTCGCATAGGACTTCCAGGCACGGCACTTCCAAAGCGAGCCTGGCGGAGTTCCGTGGGAGTCCACCGATAGCGTGTGCCCTGGTGAGGTGTGGCTGGGGAGGGGCAGGTGAGGAAGCACGGGTGGGAGTATCGGCGAGGGAGGCCAGAGGGGATGGTGCTGTATGACGTGGCCCCCGCGCGCCCTTGTTCAAGAAGCAGCGAGGGCGCGCTCCGGCGGACGCGCGCAGGATGGCGACATCGCATCGCGGAGCAACGCTTCGACCTGACCGTCAAATTTCAGCGGATTCTGCCATCCACAATGTGTCCCCTGTGACAAAGCACTTCGGCAGGAAGGTGGAGCGGGCAACTCGGCCTTTAGCATCTGGGCACGTCATCAGGAGCAGCCTATGCGTTGGATGCGTGCGGTGGTGTCTTTCTGGCTAGCCCTGCTTGTCCCAGGCTGCGCTGGTCCAGCCGAAGCCCAGCCAGACAAGCTCGCCGATGCCGCATACGGCAGCCCACTGGCCATGGCCAAGCCACCCCGGCCGCCACCTCCGCCACGTCCGCCCAAGCAATCCCCACCCAAGTCCTCCCCAGCTCCGAAGCCAGCCACTCCTCCCAAAGACCCACCCAAGATTGAGGGTGGAGTTTCTCGCCCGACCGTCTCCGATCCAAAGCTACAGAACCTGATGGGCGACCTGTACAAGGGCGCAAATGAAAGCAAGCCCGTTGGGACGGGCAGTACGGCTGATGCCCTTCGCTACGAAAAGCAGACCGGCCAGCCAGTGGGTGGGAAGTTTCACACCCAGAAGGGCCTGGAATACGTCCGTGCCCTGGAGAAATGGCTCTCGAAGAACCCCAAAGCATCACCGAGCGACCGAGCCGCGGCCCAAGCCGTCTTGGACGACCTCCGCGATGCACTGGGAATCAAGCCATGACTGCTCTCACCTACGAGACACTCCCCTTGGAGCTTCGAGACAGGGTTCCAGGGTTCGATGCCATCTACGCTGAACATGTCAGAGACTATGATGAAGTGCTACCGCATGTCCTCCTTGGCGACCTGGTGAGATACCTGGAAGCCGAGGTACGGGCCCAGGGACCCGAGAGTGCCGTGCTGCGCCCGGCGCTCTCCCTCCTTGAGGCAGCAATGTCTGCCCCTGACCCTCGTCTGCAGGAACTCATCGCGGTCTCCTTCCTCGAAAACCTGGACCGCTTCAGCGCGTCCTATCCCACCATCACCCATGAGCTGGGGCCCCGACTGCGCGAGCAGCTGCGTGCATTCGAGCGCGCCTAGCCGATGCAGGACAGTCGGCGCACAGAAGGCTGGAACGCCATCCGCCGCCGGGCGACGAGCGTGGTCACGCTTCCTTGATCAACAGCCGATTACCGTCAAGGAGTCGTCACGCTTCGTCCTGGAAGTTCTTGCTTCGATGCTGGTAGTGCTGAGCCTCATGGCAGGGATTGTCGGGTGTGCCTGAAGCTGGCTGCACGGCCACTCAGTCCACCCGGCGCACGGCTCTTTGGCCCCCGTCGGCCAATCTTCGCTGCTGCTTCATGCCCCTGCCTCGCACGCAACAGTGCCTCTGTCCCTCCCCGCCGCAAGGCGGAAGCAAAACCCCAAGCAGGTCGCGCTGTTACCGGCTAATGCCTTGAGCTCCCATCGGTTCGTTCTGCATCTCCCTACTCATCCAGCGGGAGCAGGTACTGGTCTTGGACCCAGTGGGCGATCTTCTTGCCGAGCTTCGCGCCCACTTCCCCGGAATGACGGAAGTGCATGCCGCCCCAGACCCGCGCGCCGATCACCTCTTCGACAGCATCCGAGAGGCGGACGAACGTGCGGGAGCCACAGTCCGTGCTCATCACCTGCAGGGGCTGCTTCAGCCGCCCGGGGAAGAACCGCTGGAGGACGTAGAGGCCAGCGCCGCTGACCATGGGGTGGCCCGCGGGATACTCCTGGTTCGGAGGGGTGATGAGAAAGGGCGTCCAGCCGGTGTCTCCCGCCTCGTGAATCACGGTGATCGGCCGCCAGAAGTTCCACGTGTTCTTGTTCTCGATGTTGGAGATCATCGAGTCGGCCTGGGCGAGCGCCAGGAGCGCGAAGATACGGGCGCTCTCGTGCAGGCCGGTCCCGTAGTCGTTAACGAGCTGCCCGGCAATCAGGCTCGGGGCGCCGTAGTTGCTCTCCCAGCACGCGCCCCACCACCGGGCGGCGAAGGACTGGTCCGCGGTCCGCACCGTGCTCTGGCTGGAACCGTAGGCCTGGGTCTCCGCGACATCCTGCAGGAACTTCTTGCTGGTGATGTCCGGCGGCGGGGCGGATCTGAACTGAGAGGCCTGGATCATCGTCCAGGGGGTGACCTCGCTCCACCAGTAGAAGGGCGGCAGGTTGTTCGACGGCCAGGGCGGGACCGGCCGCCAGACACCCGGTGCGGGAGTGGGGAAGTGGTAGGGAACCTGCTGGGGGTTGTTCCACCCATCCTGAGCCCGCACCTGCCAGAGCTGCGCCGCCGCCGCCTCGCCGGCCGCGATCCCCGCGGTCTTCGCGGGGCCGTCGGGAATGGGCGCCAGGGAGCTGGCGTAGAGCGCCTCGATCTGTCCGAGGAGCAGGGTGTTCTGCGGGTGGTGCGTCTGCGTGTACTGGCGCATGACCCAGCGAGCGGCCGCGGCGGCGGCGGCCTCGGGGGAGGCTCCGGGAGCGGCGGAGACCGGTGCCAGGTAGGTGGTGTAGCGCCGCGAGTCCGGGATGGAGTTGATCGCGTCATGCATCGCGACATGCATCAGAGCCGCGGCACGCGTGTGCGGAGTGAACCGGTGGGTGGGCTCGAGCCTGATCATCAGGCGGTTCCAGTCGGCGACGGTGTTCGCGCTTCCCTCCGAGGGCCACCCCACGAGCGCCACGAACAGCACGGCCGCCAGAACTCCACGGAGGGACCGGGGGCCTCCGGAATGTCTCTGCGCGCGACTCCTCACTACGATTTGGACCTGTGTCATCGAAGTTCCTCCCAGGTGGGCGCTGTGCCCCCCCCCGCTGGACGGCATCATGACAGTGGCATCCGTTTGTCATCAATTCCCGAAAGAAGGGGTGTTGCAGGAGTTCCTATGTCAACGGCAGGGTCAGCGTCGCCGTCGCGCCCTTGCCGGGGCCTTCGCTCTCCAGAGAGAGGCTGCCGCCCATCATCCGCGCCGCCAGCGAGCTGGAGTGCAGGCCCAGGCCATGTCCTCCCTCCCGAGTGGTGAAGCCCTGGGAGAAGAGCTGCTCGCGGAGCTCCGGCGCGATGCCCACGCCGGTGTCCACCAACTGGATGCGCGCCATGTCGCCCTGCGCGTCCAGCCGCACGGAGAGCTGGCGCTGGCCGCTGGGCACCGAGCTCATGGCGTTCTTGGCGTTGCTGATGAGGTTGATCAGAATCTGCAGCACCTTGTGTTTGTCCACCCGGACCGTGGGCAGTGTGGAGAGCTCCCGGACGACGTGGATGCCATGGCGCTTGAGCGCGGGCCGCTGAATGCTCAAGGCATCCTCGACGAGGTGCGCGAGGTCGCACTCCTCGGTGACCATCGTGTTCCGGGCGTAGGCCTGTTGCACGTGGACGATGGCCCGCACGTGCTCGATGTGCTTGCTCATCGCGTCAAGGCCTTCCTGCAGTGCCGCATGCTCCCGGAGCAATTCATCGGCGAGGCCGGAGAGGTACCGCGGCAGCCGTGAGCCGCGAGAATCGCGGGTGAAGAAGTCCCCCAGGTTGTCCTGATGCTCTTCGAGCATCCCGGAGACCTGCTTCACCCGCGGCATGCGCGAGGTGGCCACCGTCTGCGTCAGCACCTGAACGTTGATGACGGCACTGTTGAGCACGTTGCCCACATTGTGGAGCACGTTGGTGGCCACCTCGGCCATGCCCGCCGCACGTGCGGTGTCCACCAACTGGGCCTGGGCCTGCCGCAGCTCCCGCGTGCGCTCCTCCACCCGCTTCTCGAGCTCGTCATTGGCCCGGCGCAGGGCGGCCTCGGCGCGTTGGATGTCGGCATACAGCCGCGCGTTCTCGATGGAGATGGCAGCCTGAGAGGCCAGGTGACCGAGCAGGGCGATGCGCGTCGGGGTGAAGGCGTTACTGGCCAGGCTGTTCTCCAGATAGAGCACCCCGCGGCACTCCTCCTGGCGCACCAGGGGCAGGCAGAGCACCGAGCGGGCCCCGCCGTGCTCGAGCCAGGCATCCGAGGAGAACGGGTGGGGCTGGGAGGCATCGCCAATGAGCGCATGCTCCCGCGTGCGCCGCACGTAGGCGATGAGGGTCCACGGCAGGCGCTCCTCCTCGGGGCCGGGGCCGGAGCGCTCCAGCGTGGTGCCCGAGACGGCCACCACCGTGAGCTTGCCGCCCTGCGGCAGCAGCAGCGCGCCCCGCTGAGCCCCGGCGTTCTCGATCGCCATCCGCAGCAGCGTGTCCGCCAGCCGCTCGAGGACGATCTCTCCGGAGAGGGCCTGCTGGGCCTTCACCACGGTGAGCGCGTCAATCTGCGCCGAGTCCGTGTCCGTGTAGGCCTCGTCACGGGATGAGGAGGAGGTCAGGTGCGGCCACTGGCTGGCCAGATGCCGGGCCTTCCCCAGGGCGCCCCAGCGCAGGTAGCCCTCCCGGGCCCTGAGGGCGTAGGTGTCCGCGATGGTGGCCATCCGCCGCTCGTACCAGAAGCGGGCCGCCAGCTCGCACGCGAGGGCGGCGTAGTGGACGAGATCATTCTTGCGGGCCGCCTGGAGCGCCTCTTCATAGGCGCGCAGGGCTTCACCCTCCTGGCCCATGAGGCGGGCCAGCTCCGCGGCCACCAGGCGCTCGGGGGCGCGGAAGTTCTCGGCGCACTGGTTGTCCCACTCCGCGAGCTGCGCATGGTGCCTCCGGATTGCCTCCAGGGCGGGCCCCTGCTCCTCGGGCGAGAGCTTCCCGAAGCAGGCCGCCAACGTCAGCGCGCGGAAGAAGTGCAGGGGCAGGGTCTGGATGCGGCCCTGGGATGACCAGATCAGCCCGGCGGCCTTCTCTCCTGCCTCTCGCGCCTCTTCGTATGCGCCGCACATGAAGCGCGCCTGCATCTTCACCAGCCAGTAGGCGTACCGCATGAAGGCCGTACGGGTGGGGGGCAGCGTGGCCTCGAAGGCCTCCTCGGTGAAGCCCTCCCCATTCAGGGACTCGAACGCAACCGTGAGCCCCCGAAGCTGTTGGATGTGACGCTGGAAGGCGAGGACGATGTCTCGCCCGTCCACAAAGCCAGCCGTGCGCACGAAGTCCAGGCGCGCGACGGACTCCTGATAGGCCTCCTCCAGGTCATGCCCCAGCAGCAGCCGGTCCGTGACGATGTGCGTGCAGCAGAAGCCGGCGACCTGGAAGTCACTGGCCTGGAGCGCATGCTGAAAAGCCTGGCGGAGGTAGTCCAGCGAGGTGGAAATGGGCTGGATCCAGTGGCTGAGCATCCCCAAGCCGAAGAGCGCCCGGCTGCGCAGCGCGGACGCGTCGTAGCGCTCGGCCAGTTCGCACGCAAGCTGGCCGAACGCCTGGCTCTCCGGGTAGCGCTTGAAGCTCAGCCCCAGCACCATTCCATATTGCGAGTATCCATGGACCGAGAGCGGGCCGTTGCCATGGCGGAGGCTGAGGGAGACCAGCTTGCACAGGTGGAGCAGGTAGAGGTGGGCATCGGTGTTGAGCGCCGGTGAGAACAGCGCCACCAGCAGGCCCGTTATCGCCTCGATGGTGGGATCCGCCAGGCGGGGCAGATCCACGAGGCTTGCGACGGGGCGCGCTCCGATCAGGGCATGCACCTCTTCGTGAGCCGCCAGCACCTCCTCCCAGGAGGGGTGTGGGGGAATGTGCAGGCCCAGCATCGCCAGGCCTTCCAGGATGCTGTCGATGGCGATCTGGTTCTCGCCCGCCGCGACGTGCAGGTCTCCCTTGAGCCGGAAGAAGGCGGACATCTCCGCCGGGGTGCGCGTGTGGCGCCGCAGCTCCTCCGCGAGCCGGCGGGCCTCGGCGGCATTCCCGCTCATGAACGTGCAGCGCGCCTGATCCAGGCGGATCTGAAAGGCCAGCACGGGGTCGGCCTCCCAGGGATCCCCGGGCAAGAGCTGGAAGGCCAGTGACAGGTAGGTGATGGCCGAGCGGTACGCGGTGGACGCCCGGGCCTTCGCCCCCGCCTCGGCGTTCAGCCGGGCGGCGCGCAGGCGCTCGGCGGGCTCGGAGATCAGCTCCACGCCGGCGTTGAGCTGGCTCACCACGTCGAAGAGGTTCTTCTGGACCTCCTCGGGGGACAGGCGCTCGAGCAGCAGGCGGCCGATGCGCAGGT
>DASVVJ010000146.1:0-11957 GCA_036389955.1 Myxococcaceae bacterium | reverse complement strand
GTGCCACGGCTGCTCCGGCATGGGGACCGTCATCAGCCCCGGCAGCGTCGGCTGCACCGGGACATACGTAATCACCACCTGCTGCGGCTCGGTGGACACCGGCACCGGCGTCAGCGGCGCCGGCTTCTCCGGAGCCTGCTTCACCTTCAGGTGCGCTGGGATCGGCACTTCCCGGCTCTCGAGCTCCTTCGCGTTCTCCGCGGGCTGCTCGGGAGGCAGCGTGCGCAGCCACTGCTCCTCCTCGGTCGCCAGCGCGAGCACTCCCTGGAGGCGCTCGGCGGACTTCGCCGCTTCCTGCACGGAGTTCACCGGGAGAGCAGGTTGGCTGGACAGCTCACGATCCAGGTAGGCATCCAGCTCGTTATCGAGGGCGTCATTCACACGAAGTTGGACGCCCGAGCCCGCCTTCGAATTCCACCCGCCCGTCTCCATCCCATTCTCGCCCACGCCCCACCCCCACCTGCATACACGGTCCCCACCCCTGACCGAGCACGAGACAGTAGGGACGCCTGCGCGGCGTGCCACCCCAGGTGTTCAGCGGTGCGCAGAAGGTGCTTCCGCTACCCACCACTGCCCCCCACGAGCGTTGGTTGTTACGCGGAGTTCGCGCTTTGAGGGTAGAGCGGTGCCTGCTCCGCGACAGCCTCGCTGGCGCCGAGCCGCCGCATGGAGGCCTTGCCCAGCACCACATCCACCATCTTGCGCACCCGCGTCCAGACGCTCTCCTGCACGTAGGGCACGCCGTACTTCGCACATAGCTCGCGCACCTGGGGCTGCACCTCGCGGTACTTGAGCATGGGCAGGTCCGGCCAGATGTGGTGTTCGATCTGGTAGTTCAGCCACAGGTGGGCGAAGTCGTTGAGGTCCCCGCCGGTGCGGTAATTGACGCTGCCGATCACCTGCTGCACGTAGCGCGCGCCGCGGCCCTCGGGCGCGGTGTCGAAACGGTACAGGTCCTCACCGGTGTGGTTGGGCCCCACCACCAGGAAGGTGTGCAGGTTGGTGAGCAGGTCGGCCATCACCGAGTTGCACAGGACACTGAAGGCCGCCCACAGGCTCAGCGGCAGGAACAGCGCCGGCAGCAGCACGAAGTTGACCGCGGCATAGGGCAGGTAGCACTGGAGCAGCAGCTCCAGCTTCTCGGAAGACGAGAGCGAGGCACCGTGCCGCCGGCCTTTGCGGCGAAGGGCGCTCAGCGTCTCGGGAGCGTAGTAGCTGGCGCGCCAGGTGAACGCCAGCAGGACCAGCTGCACGTAGCGCCAGGCCAGGGGGCTGCTCCTGTTGCGCAGGGTGCCTTCCGCGTTGCGCTCGAGCAGGTCCGGATCCGCATCCTCGCCGGTGTGCGAGTGGTGCAGGACGTTGTGCTCGAAGATCCACGCATCCGGCATCATCCAATCGAGCCAGTCGAGGAAGCGGCGGCCGCCTCGCGCGAAGCCCTTGCTCGTGCGGGCCGGGTCCATGCCGGGCACGCGGTCATAGCCACGGTGTCCCACGTGGTGCATGAGCAGCCAGCGGGTGGAGCGGCCCAGGCTCAGGGCCGCCGCGGAAAGCGGGTTGGGCGCCAGCCAGCAGGTGGCCAGGCCGAGCACCGTGGCGGCACGGCCCCAGCGCTCGATCTTCCGCAGGTGGGCCTTGTCGGCCTCGCCGAGCGAGGCATCCACCTGATCGCGCAGGGCCTTCAGCTCGCGCTGGAAGCCGTCCATGTCCACGGAAGAAGGATCAAAGGTGCGCACAGCCTGGGACATGCCAGAGGTTCCTCAGTCGGGAGATTGAGGCAGAGAGCCTATCAGCGTTCCGCGCCAGCACCTTGCCGCTGGAATCTCGGCGGGGACTGGCTATAAGCGGCCCGCCCCGGCAAGGGGCGTTTTCTCAGGGGGACATACCTATGCGACGTGGAAGCTGGATTCTGGCGTTCATCGTGGGGTGGGGCTCGATGGGAGCACTCGCTCAACCCGCTCAGCCACGGCATTGGACCGGCGTCAAAGGCGCGGACCCGGCGTCGCTCCAGGCGCCCGAGGGGTGCTTCCTCTATAAGGACTATGTGGTGCTGGAGAAGCCCACCCAGGATGATTCGGGCAACGACGTCATCGTGAAGGACCGCCGCAAGCTCGCTCCGAAGGCGACCGCGGCTCAGCTCTGCGCGGATGATGGGCAGAACGTGCTGCTCAAGCGCCCGAACGAGGACAGTTCCTACTTCGCTGGCATCTACCAGGGATTGTTGCTGATCGACTCTGGCACAGGAGAGGGGCGCAGCCTCGTCGTCCATGCCCTGGCGGACGGGAAGAAGCTGACGGAGGTGTACTACCGTGGCGAATATTCCGTGCGCGTGCTCGGCACGAGCCTCTACTTCTTCGACTATGTCGACGTGAAGTCCAAGAAGTGCGAACCCTCGTTCTTCAAGAATGAAATGTCCGAGCAGCAGTGCCGCAAGGAGGCGCACGCGCTGTGGCAGTGTATCCAGCGGGATGCCGCGCCTCGGCTCGATGCGACGCCCAATCCGTTCTCCCACTCGGGCGCCTTCGACGACACCAACAAGGGCAACCAATGCCAGCTTTCGCTGATGGAGCAGAGCCGGCTCGATCTGAAGACAATGACGGTGACGCCCACCGGCCACGTGTGGGCCATGGGTCTCTTCATCGCGGCAGGGTGAACCTGGCGGCCACGAGGCGCTTCGAATGCACTGGATGGACTCACTTGCCGCACGCCTCGTGGCCCGCCGGCCCCGCTTCTTCCAGGACGGGTGGGGCTCCAGCGCGCTCCTCGAGCAGCTCTCCCGGAGACAGCAGAGCTTCGGGCTGCCCGAGCTTCACGAGGTGACGCTGAGCGCTGCACGCCGCGAGGGAGGCTTCCTCGTCCAGGAGGGCCGCTTCCCCAGCCCCGCCGCTGTCGGGCCCCTGCCTGCCTCGTGCGCCGAGGCCCGCTTCCAACTGCTGCTGCCTCCCAACGCCGGGCCGCACCCGCCGGTGTGCCTCTTCCTCGCCTCGTCGGGGGACCACGGCTTCGGGCTGCGGCGCTTTCTGGCCAAGCAGCTCGTGGCCCAGGGCGTAGGGGCCATGCTGCTGGAGAACGCCTACTACGGCACACGCCGCCCGCCTGGCCAGCAGGGCGAGGCGCTGCGCACCGTGGTGGATCTGCTGCTCATGTTCCGCGCCACGGCGGTGGAGGCGGTGGCGCTGCTGGGCTGGCTCCTGGCGCGCGGCCACCCCAAGGTGGGCATCTCCGGGTACAGCATGGGCGGCAGCATAGCGGCGTACACCGCCACCCAGTTCCCGCTTCCGCTGGCCGTCATTCCGCTGGCCGTGGCGCACTCGGCGGCCCCTGTCTTCACCCAGGGCGTGCTGTCCGGCCTTCCCGACTGGGAGGCGCTCGGGCAACCCTATGGGGGCGCGGCCGCGGCCCGCGAGCGCCTGGCCGAGTTTCTCGAGCGGCTGTCCATCACCGCGCAGCCGCCGCTGCCTCAGCCCAAGCGCGCCATCGTCGTGGCGGCGCGAGAGGACGGCTTCGTGCCCTCGGCCTCCACCCTGCGCGTGCTGCAGCACTGGCGCGGCGCGGAGCTGCGCTACGTGCGTGGAGGCCACGTGAGCGGACTGCTCACCGGCCGCGCCGTCATCACCCGCGCCATCCTCGATGCTTTCTCCCGCATCGAGCCCATGCAGCTGCCGCCCGGCGAGTGAGGGCCATGGGAACTCCTGGCAGTTGGGTGGAGCGCGGACGTAGTCTCCCGCCTCGCCCAAGCGCACCAGGGAGCACGCATGTCCTCACCAACGGAAGTGGCAGATCCGCACGGCTTGTTGACCCGTCAGTTCCAGGTGGACCCCTACCCCGTCTACGCGAAGCTGCGTGAAGAGTCCCCCGCGTACTTCAGCGAAGGCTGGGGTGGCTGGCTCCTCACCCGCTACCAGGACGTGCAGGCCGGCTTCAAGGACAACACCCGCCTGTCCTCCAACCGCGCCGGCGCTTTCGGCGCCATGCTCCCCGCCGCCCTCAAGGAGCGCCTGGCCCCCGTGGTGCGCAGCCTCAGCTCCTGGGCCCTGCTCATCGATCCGCCCGACCACACCCGCATCCGCTCGCTCATCAACAAGGCCTTCACCCCGCGCCTGGTGGAGTTCCTGCGTCCCAAAATCCGCGAGCTGGTGGACGGCATGCTCGACAAGGCCGAGAAGGCCGGCCGCATGGACATCGTGCTCGACCTGGCCAACCTGCTGCCGGTGGCGGTGATCGGCGACATGCTCGGCATTCCCCGCGAGGACAGCCAGAAGCTCACCGTCTGGTCCAACGCCTTCGCGACGTTCTTTGGCACCGCCAAGTACACCCCCGATGTGCTGGAGCAGATGCGCACCGGCATCGTCGAGATGGAGGAGTACTTCCGCGGCCTCATCGCCCAGCGCCGCAAGAGCGCCACCGTGGGCAATGACCTGCTCAGCACCATGGTGGCCGCCGAGGACCAGGGCCAGTTCTTCTCCGAGCAGGAGGTGCTCGCCATGTGTTCGCTGGTGCTGTTCGCCGGCCACGAGACGACCACGCACCTGCTCTCCAACGGCACGTACCTGCTGCTCAAGAACCCCGAGCAGCGCTCTCTCATGCTGAGTTCCGATGAGCAGCTCACCGCCGCGGTGGAGGAGATCCTCCGCTACGAGAGCCCCATTCAGCGGCTCAGCCGCGTCATCACCGAGGACTTCGAGCTTCACGGGCAGACGCTGCGCAAGGGCCAGAAGGCCTTCCTGATGATCGGCGCGGGCAACCGTGACCCGCTCCAGTTCCCCAACGCGGACCGGCTGGACCTGCAGCGCAAGGACAACCGCCACCTGGCCTTCGGCTTCGGCATCCACTACTGCCTGGGCGCCGCGCTGGGCCGGCTCGAGGGCAACATTGCCCTGAGCACCGTGCTGCGCCGCTTCCCGAACATGAAGCTGCTCCAGGAGCCCGAGCGTCTGGAGAACGTGGCCTTCCGCGGCTTCAAGTCCATGCCTGTCTCCCTGGGCTGAGAGGATCCCCTCCCATGCCGGCCCCCGCCTCATCTCCGCTCGGCCTCGAGTACAAGCCGCTCGAGCAGCCCCTGCTGGACAACCCGCACCCGTTCTACGCCCGGCTGCGCCGCGAGCCGCCCGTCACCTTCGCTCCGGCGTTCCACCTCTGGGTCGTCAGCCGGTATCAGGATGTGGCCACCGTCCTGAAGGATCCCCGGCCGCTTCAGCTCCCGCGACATCCTGCGCCCACCAGTGGACCTGCTCACACTCCTGAAAGAGTCGGGCTACTCCCCCGAGTACCCATTGCTGGGAGATGATCCGCCCGCCCATACCCGCGTCCGCGGCCTGGTCGGCAAGGCGTTCTCTGCTCCAGTTGGGGGTGGGCTGGAGCGCCCTCCCTGCCCAGTGACGTGAGCGAGTAGGCAGCCATGCTAGAAATGGGCGCATGGCACCGCTCCCCAAATGGTTCGAGGCGCTGAAGAAGGATCCCAAGGCCACTGAAGCGGGGATCCGCTGGTTCACTGCCGAGGAGACCCCGGCGAAGCAGGCGGAGCTCGGCCGCGCCTATGAGTCTCCCGGGCTGCGCGAGCGCCTGCACCTGCCCGAGGCGGTCTTCTCCACCGCGAAGACGCAGGGGGCCCGCTTCGTCCCCGTGGGCGAGGGGCCGCAGACCATGGACCGCACCGGCACCAAGCACCGCGGCCTGCTGCTGCTGGACAAGGACGAGCTGAAGGTGGCGCTCTCGCCGCTCCACCCGCCGCTGTTCTGGCTCGGGGGCGGACAGACCGCCGCCTCGCTCAAGGACGTGTTCACCGCGTACTTCCCCAACCACTTCCCCTCCGAGGAGAAGCTGGAGAAGACCGTGCGCGCCTTCATCGGCACCGGCTCGGTGAACAAGATCGATCTGATCCAGCTCCACGACCGCTACAAGGCCTCGCCCTTCCTGGATCCGGTGGCCTGGGGCAGCGCTCACAAGCGCGAGCCGTTCACCACCGACACCCTGCCTCGCGGCCCCGAGGGCCAGGAGATGGCCCGCCGCTTCCGCGAGCAGGCTCCCGAGGGCCATCACTGGTACGCCTTCCGCACGGTGTTCTCCAAGTCCGTCCTGCGCGCCGAGGCCCACGCCAACGTCGCCGACGGCGTGCACCTCTTCGTCGCCCACGTGCGCTACCGCCCCGCCAAGCAGGCCGCCCAGCTCAAGGACCTCAACCAGAAGCTCGGCACCCACTACCCGGAGGACTTCCCGGTGGACCTGGCCGGCGCCCTGCTCGGGCTGCCGTTTGATCAGCCCGAGCTGATCCGCACCGGCTTCCAGAAGCAGCCCAAGCCGGCCAACATCAACTTCATGCTGCTGTGCCTCGACAGCCTGGCCCCCGACAACCCGGCGGCCGAGAAGGAGCTGCGCCCCTTCGCCACCCACGCCGACAGCAGCGTGCGGCAGACCGTCGCCAACCTCGCCCTGCGCCGCGGCCTCAAGCCCCTGCTCACCGAGATGGCCGGCACCGAGCAGCACGCGGAACTCAAGAAGCAGCTCGCCGAGGCCGCTCAACGCCTCAAAGCGTGAGTCTCCAGGTGAGCAGGTGTCAGCCTTACGGGTACACCGCATGACAGTGAAGCACGTCAGCGCACTCTGAAAACCTGAACTCCCGGGAAGAAAAGAGGCTGTTGGCGTACGCTGGTCGCAACTGATCCACCGGGGGGGCTGAAAATCTATCAGCCCCTTTTTTTTCGCCGTCAGGAGAACCTCCATGTCCCTTATCGACAACGCGGCCGCCGCCGCTCGGGCCGCCGCCGCCGCCGCCGCCGCTGCCGCCAAGGCCGCCGCGGAGGCTGCCGCCAAGGCCGCCGCGGAAGCTGCCGCCAAGGCCGCCGCGGAAGCCGCCGCCAAGGCCGCCGCCGACAAGGCCAAGTCAGCCAAGCCCGAGAAGCCGGTCGCTGCCAAGGACGAGTTCACCACCCACGGCACGGGCGGTAAGAACACGCTGCGGCTGGATGGTGGCGCGGCTCCCCCGGAGCGGGCGGCGACGTCGGCCGGTACCCCGGGCAAGGCGGGCGAGCCCACCACGCGGGCGGGCGAGTCCACCCCCACGGCCCAGACGGCCCGGGCGGACGGTGCGGGGCAGACCGAGGGCACCGGGCCGCAACAGGGCGCCCTGCCCGAGAAGGCCGAGGATCTTCCCCAGCTCTTCCCCGAGCTGAAGGACAAGTCGACCGAGGAGCTGAAGGAAACCTACGACTCGATGAAGAAGCTCGTCGAGGGCAACTTCTCCGAGAAGGCCACCGCCCTGGGTGAGCTGTCCGAGCAGTTCCCCGACACGCAGAAGGCCGTGATGCAGCGGCTGGGCGTGAAGGAGCCCAAGCTCGAGGCGCTGGCCAACAACGCCGACGCGCTCAAGGCCCTGGGCACCCTGGCTGACGGCGAGGCCTCCACCGTCGACAAGGCCAAGGCCGCGCTCGACCTGGCCAGCTACGCCGGCGAGGCCCTCAAGCCCGAGGAGCTCAAGGGCATTCTCAACACCACGCTCAACGCCCTGCCCGCCGGCTCCAAGCTGGCCGAGGCCATCAGCACCTTCACCGACCCCGAGAAGGGCCCCATCGACAAGGCCAAGGCCTCGCTCGAGCTGGCCGAGTCCCTCAAGGAGTTCGCCGGCAAGGAGTTCCCCAAGCTGGCCAATGATCTGCGCAAGCTGGATGGCACCTTCAAGGCCGTCAGCTCCGCCATCACCCTGCTGGATCCCGAGGCCTCGCTGAAGGACAAGGCGTTGGCCGCCGCGCAGCTCGCGGTGGAGATCCCCGACCTGAAGAAGGACCTGACCGCCTTCAAGGACGTGCTCAAGCAGTTCGGCGTGCAGAACGCCGCCGAGGTGGTGGACCAGGCCGCCGTCGAGGCCGCGGTGAAGGGGCTCGCTCCCGAGGTGGCCGAGAAGCTCACCCCCGAGCAGCTCGAGAACCTCAAGACGATCGCCACCAAGGTCGGCCCCGACGAGCTCGAGAAGGTGCTGGGCGGCCTGACGGATCCGAAGGCCGTCGATGCCCTGGCTGGCCAGTTGGGCAAGCTGGACGAGGCCGCCGGCAAGCGCCTGCTGTCGGCGCTGGGCGAGATGGAGCACGGCGCCCTGGCCAAGACGCTCACCGACCCGAAGCTGGTGGAGCA
This sequence comes from Myxococcaceae bacterium, assembly GCA_036389955.1. GTDB lineage: Bacteria > Myxococcota > Myxococcia > Myxococcales > Myxococcaceae > DATHBR01. Next base: position 3,836 of record DASVVJ010000146.1, on the reverse strand, counting down.
GCTCGGCTCGATGGCCACCAAGCTGGATGACGAGGCCATGGGCATCGTCGCCAAGATGGCCAAGGACATGGATGCGGACATGCTCCGCACCTTCATGAAGTTCACCGACGGGGTGTCGGCGGACCTGCTCAACACCGGCATCAAGGGCATTGGCCCCGCGCTCACCGAGGGCGGCGGCAAGCTGGTGGGTAAGACGCTGAAGGTTCTCGACGACGTGCTCGGGAAGATGGGCGTCACCGTCGGCAAGGAGGTGGCCGAGAAGGTCTTCAAGAACCTGGCGAAGATCATCCCGTTCGCCGGCGCGGTGCCGGGCCTGATCGACGCGGCCAAGTACACCAAGGAGTCCGCGGAGCTCCGGGACCAGAACAAGGACCTGGGCTACTTCGCGCTGCTGGGCGCCAAGCTCAACGGCGCTGACGCGGTGGTGGGCACGGTGCTGAGCGCCACGGGCGTGGGCGCCGCGGTGGACCTGGGCGTGGGCGCGCTGTTCGGCGTGGCCGAGCTGGCCTTCGATGTGGCCTACGATGCCGAGAAGGCGAAGTTCGAGGCGGACCCCAAGGGCTACGAGGCCCCGGGCTGGATGAAGGCGCTGAACCTGGCGGGCGCGGCGGCCATGGGCCCCGCGGGCGCGGTGGAGCTGGCCGGCTACTACGGGCCCGAAGGCGCCGCGCAGCTGGCGCAGTGGGGCGTCGAGACGGGCGCCAAGGGCGCGGTGGACCTGGCCGAGAAGATGGGCGTCACCACCGCCGAGCTGGCCGGTGACGGCCTCAAGGGCGGCGCCGCGTTCATCCGCCAGATGGCCGACGTGATCCGCAACCCGTCCAAGTACGGCGAGGCGGCCGCCAAGGCCGCGAGCGAGGCGTTCAACACCGCCATCGAGAAGGGCGGCCAGCTTGCCGAGGAGGCCAAGAAGGCCCTCACCGGCGTCATCGACGAGGCGAAGAAGCTGGGCCAGAAGGGCCTGGAGACGCTGCAGTTCATCGCCCAGAACCCGGGCGAGGCCGCGAAGATGGCGGTGGACGGCATCAAGAGCGTCATCGACTCGGGCGTGGACCTGGCCACCGAGGCGGGCAAGGCCGTCTACAAGAAGGCCGTCGAGACGCTCGAGGGCCTGAAGGCCGGCTGGGACAAGCTCACCGGCGCCGCGAAGGAGAAGGCCCAGGAGCTGATCACCTCCGCGGGCAACGCCATCAAGGGCGCGGTGGACAAGGCCGTGCAGCTCGGTGAGAAGGGCGTGGAGCTTTTGGCCTGGGCGGCCACCCACCCCGGCGAGGCGGCCGAGGCGGCGAAGAAGGCCATTGGCGACGCGCTGGCCAAGGGCGGAGAGATCGCCAAGAAGACCTGGGAGACCATCAAGGGCCTGGGCGAGAAGGGCCTGGCGCTGGCCGAGAGCGCCATCAAGGGGCTCAAGGACCTGGGCGGCAAGGCCGTGGAGACGCTCAAGTACATCGCCGAGAACCCGGGCGAGGCGGCCGCCAAGGTGCGCGACTGGGCCGGCCAGGCGCTCTCGGACATGGTCCGCAAGGGCGGTGAGATGGCCAAGGAGGCCGCCACCGCCATCAAGGACTTCGTGGACCGCCGCGTGGACTGGGCCAAGAAGTTCGCCACGGACCTGCTCAAGGAGGGCGTGGAGTCCTTCAAGGAAGTGGCCAAGGCCTGGGCAACCAACCTCACCGAGGGCGGCAAGGAGATCCTCTCGGCGCTCAAGGACCTGGGTGCCGCGGGCGTGGACGCGCTCAAGGACCTGGCGGCCGTGGGTGGCCAGCTGGCCGAGGCCGCGGTGGGCAAGCTGAACGACCTGGCCAAGGCGGGCGTGGACGCCGCCAAGGGCGCGCTCGAGGGCCTGGCCGCACTGGGCGGCGAGGTGGGCCGCATCGCCGGCGACGCGTTCAACGCCTTCAAGAACGCCACCAACGGCGAGATCAACATCGGCGGCTGGGAAGTCGATGTGAACCCGCTCTGGTAAGCGCCTGAGCTGATGCAGTACCGGGAGGCTCCCACCGCAAGTGGGAGCCTCCTGGCGTTTTCAGGGTACGGCTCAGGACACCACGAAGGCGGCGGTGCCCTTGAGCTTCACCCCCTCATAGGTCTGCAGCTGCACGCTGGCGGGCAGGCGCGGCGGCAGCCGGCTGCGCGTGTAGAAGGCCTCGGTGACGACGGGGTGCTCGCCGCTGCGGGCGTTGATGACCACGCGCGGGATGAGCACCGAGAAAATGAGCGAGCCCGCATCCGCGTCCGGCTCGAGCGTGATGCTCACCAGCGAGCCGATCTCCGACTCCGCGATGCGGATCTCCTTGCCCCGCGCGTTCACCTCGCGATCGCGGTCCTTGTAGTGCAGCAACGGGTCGCCAGTGATGCTGGTGGCCGAGAAGCTGACCGAGACGGTCCGGTTCCGAAGCTCGTACAGGTTGGCCTGAACCGGGCGGGGAACGATGCTGGGAGCAGGCTGCTGAATCGCTGAATCCATCTGTTTTCTCTCTCTCTGAATTGAGTACGCCGCGCTGCGCCATGGCCACGCGGTCCGTACAGAAGGAGTGTCCACCTCCGGGCTGTGACACGCGGCTGCCGCTCCACCTTGGCCGCCTGGGATCGGCTTATGGGCGTGTTGTGGATTACCCCTTCAAGCTCTAAGCGCCACCCACTCGCGCACCTGGGCGCGGAGCTTGTCCGGCTCGAAGGGCTTCTCCACCCGGGGGTTGCTCACGCGCGCCAGGAAGGCCTTGGCCACGGGCGTGTATGCCCCGCCCGTGACGAACACCATGCGCCGCGCCCGCTCCGGCCTCGCCTTCTCGAGCTGCTCATGCAGCTCCATGCCCGTCAGCTCCGGCATCATCAAGTCACACAGGATGACGTCGTAGTTGCCCTCTGGGGCCGTGAGCAGCTCCAGCGCTCGCCGCGAACTCACCACCACTTCGATTTCATGCTCGCGCGCCAGCGTGCGCCGCAGGGCGGAGCTCACCAGCGGATCGTCATCCACGATCAACACCCGGCCGCGCGCCGAGACCTGTTCCTCGCGCTGCGGCGCCCGTGAGAACCTCGCTCTGGGCAGGAACGCCGCCGGCAGCGTCACTCGGAACACCGTGCCCTGCCCCACCTCGCTCTCCACCTCGATCTTCCCGTCCATCGAGGTGATGAAGGACTGGCACAGCGCCAGCCCCAGCCCCGTGCCCACCCCCACCGGCTTGGTGGTGAAGAACGGATCGAAGATGCGCCCCAGCACCACGGGCGCAATGCCGCTGCCCGTGTCCCGCACCTCCGCCACCACCTGCCCCTCTCCGCCCCTGCGCAGCACGAGCCGCACCTCGTTCTGCTCCGGTTGCCCCTCGGGCAGCGCCTGCGCCGCGTTGATGATGAGGTTGAGGAACACCTGGGCCAGCCGGGGCTCGCTGCCCTGCACCGGCGGCACGTCCGCCGCGTACTCGCGGATGAGCTGGGCGCGCGGGCGCAGCTCTCCGGCCGCCATCTTCGCCGCCGAGTCCAGCACCGCGCGCAGGTCCACCGGTGCCTGCGAGTCCTCCTCCTGACGAGAGAATGTCTTCAGGTCCCGGACGATGCGCCGCACCCGGTCCGCGCCCATCAGCGCCTCGCGCAGCACCTGCTGCATCTCCCTCAGCCGCGCGCGGGACTCCTCGGAGCCCTCGCCCAGCCGCTCCAGCGCCGCGGCCTCCTCGCACGCGTGCTCCACGTTGGAGACGATATAGGAGAGCGGGTTGTTGATCTCATGCCCCACGCCCGCGGCCAGTGTGCCCACCGCCGCCATCTTCCCCGCTTGGACGAGCTGGGCCTGGGTGGCGCGCAGCGCCCGGAGGTTGGAGTCCAGCTCCTGGTTGGCGCGG
>DASVVJ010000145.1:0-3934 GCA_036389955.1 Myxococcaceae bacterium | reverse complement strand
CCGCCAACCACGCGGGCACGCACCACGTGGCTGCGCGACTCGGTGCGCAGCACCTCGGGGTCGGTGAGCAGCACGGGCCGCCCCCAGGTGGCGGAGAGCGCACGGGCCCCGTCGGCCAGCAGCATCTCCAGGTTGACGGGGCTCAGGGCAGACGCTCCACGGTGGCGCCCAGGCGCTCGAGCAGCTCGCGGTACCACGTGAAGGCGCGCGCGGTGCGGTCTCCCAGCGGCTTGGCGCCCCAGAGCACGGTGAGGGTCCGGCGGGTGTCCGCGTTCGTCTTGGTGCGCTGCGCGTCCTTCACCGCGTTGGCGCAGGGGCCCTCCGCGTCGAAGAGGCACAGCAGGCCCGACAGGTCGATGGTCTGTCCGGACGCATTGAAGACGTACTGCGAGCCGGCCGGAGCGATGCCGATGCGGAAGGGCGCCTTCGCCCGGTCCAGGTCCACCACGCTGATGGGCAGGCCGCTGTGCAGGGACACGGCGTTGCACGCATCCACCGCCGCGTTGATGGAGCCCAGCGAGCCATCTCCCGCGGCGCGCACCAGGTACTCGGAGGCGGGCTTGCCGCGGCCGGTGGGCTTGTAGCCACCGTGGCGCAGCAGGTCCCGCACCACGCCGCGCACCGCGTCGTCACTGGTGAGCGGGGCGGCAGCGTCCGGCTTGAGCAGCGCGGTCAGCCACTCCGGCGCGGGCTGCGAGGACAGCGGCCCGGGGAAGGTGGTGGTGAAGGCGAGGGTGTCCAACAGGGGATGGGGATCGACCGTGAGCACGAGCGCCACTTTATGGCGCGGAGCGGCGGGTTACGCGACGCTATTCGAACAGCCGGCTCGCCAGCCGGGCCAGTTGCTGCGCCTTGCCCGTGTAGGGCGGGAAGAAGAAGTGCGCCAGCGACTTGCGCCCGTGCCTCAGCACCGCCCGGGCATGGCTCAGCTCCCGGAAGCCGTCCTCTCCGTGGTACGAGCCCAGCCCGCTCTGGCCCACCCCGCCGAAGGGCAGGTGCGGGTTGGTGACGTGCAGGAGCACGGTGTTCACCGCCGTGCCGCCCGCGGAGGTCTGCCGCAGCAGCTGCTCCACCGCCGCCTCGTCCTGGCTGAAGACGTAGAGGGCCAGCGGCTTGCCACCCTCGCGGATCGTCTCCACCACCGTCTCCGGGTCCTCGTAGCGCAGCACCGGGAGCACCGGCCCGAAGATCTCCTCCTCCATCACCGGCGAGGTCTCCGCCACATCCGCCAGCACCGTGGGAGCGATGTAGCGGCTGGCCTCGTCCACCACGCCGCCCGTCACCACCCGCGCGCCCGAGGTGACGGTGCGATCCAGCAGCCCCCGTACCCGGGCGAAGGCCGCGTCATCCACCAGCCGGCACAGGTCCGGGCTTGCCCGCCGTGCCTCTTCCGTCTTGCCGTAGAAGCGCTCCAGCGCCTCCTTCACTTCGGTGAGGAACGCCTCCTCGCGCGAGGCGTGCACGTACACGTAGTCCGGCGCGATGCACGTCTGCCCCGCGTTGATGAACTTGCCCCAGACGATGCGCTCGGCGGCCTCCTTCACGTCCGCCGTGGCGTCCACCACCACGGGGGACTTGCCGCCCAGCTCCAGCGTCACGCCCGCCAGGTGCTTCGCCGCCGCCTCCATCACCTTGCGGCCCACGCGCGGCCCGCCCGTGAAGAAGAAGTGGTCGAACGGCAGCCGCAGCAGCGCGTCCCCCACCTCGGGGCCGCCCTGCACCACCGCCACCTCGGACGGGTCGAACGTGTCACGCACCAGCGACGCGATGAACTCCGCCGTGCGCGGCGTCTTCTCGCTGGGCTTGAGCATCACGCAGTTGCCCGCCGCCACCGCAGCGATCAGCGGATTGATGGCCAGGCCGAAGGGGTAGTTCCACGGCGCCAGCACCAGCACCACGCCCTTGGCCTCGTAGCGCACCTCGCTGCTCGTGCCGGCCAGCAGCAGCGGCGTGGTCACCTTGCGCGGCTTCATCCACGCCTTCAGGTGTTTGATGGCGTGCGACAGCTCCATCAACGCTGGCAGAATCTCCGTGCTCTCCGTTTCGACCCGGGGCTTGCGGAAGTCCGCGTAGAGCGCCTCCGCCAGCTGCTCGCGGCGGTGGATGAGGTGGCCCTTGAGCCGCTCCAGCCGGGCGATGCGCTCCTTCGCGCCCGTCTGGGCCTGCTCCCAGCGCCGCGCCCGGAGACGCTCGAAGGCTTCCTGCAGCGGACGTTGGGCTTCCGCTACTTCTTCGGTTCTCACGAGGCGCATGGCGTGCCTTCCTATCCTGGCTCTTCAGGGAGCCCCCAACCCATGGAGGGCCCCCTGTCTTCCCGAGCAGGCACTTACTCAAGCCAACGAGTCAGGCGGGCGGCAAGCCCCTTCAGGCCCTTTCCGTCATAAGGCGGGAAGAAAAGCGAGGCGGCCGAGGGCAGCTGCTGCACCACCACCGCGCGCTCGTGGCTGAACGTCTTGAAGCCGTGGTGGCCGTGGTAGTTGCCCAGCCCGCTCATTCCCACCCCGCCGAAGGGCAGGTTCGGGTTGGCGATGTGCAACAGCACGTTGTTCACTACCGCTCCGCCCGAGGTGGTGCGCTGGAACACCTCCTCCACCATGGCCTTGTTCTGGCTGAACACGTAGAGCGCCAGCGGCTTACCTCCCGCCGCGATGTGGGCGTAGACGGTGTCCAGCCGCTCGTACGTCAGCACCGGGAGGACGGGGCCGAAGATCTCCCCCTCCATCAGCGGCATGTCCGGCCGCACGCCTGAGAGCAGGGTAGGCGCCAGGTACCGTGTGGCTGGATCCGACTGGCCGCCGGTCTCCACCCGGGCCCCCGCGGCCACCGAGCGATCGAGCACCTCCTTCACGCGCGCGAACGCCCCGTCGTCCACCAGCCGGGCGAAGGAGTGGCTCGCCAGCCTCGCGGCCTCCGTCTCACCATAGAAGGAGGCCAGCGTCCGCCGGGCGTGCTCCAGGAACTCGCGCTCGCGCGAGGTGTGCACGTACACGTAGTCCGGCGCAATGCACGTCTGCCCTGCGTTGATGAACTTGCCCCACATTACCCGCTCGGCCGCCGCCTTCACGTCCGCCGACGCGTCGATGATGACCGGAGACTTGCCGCCCAGTTCCAGCGTCACGCTGGACAGGTGGCGCGAGGCCGCCGCCATCACCTTCTGGCCAATGCGCGGGTTGCCCGTGAAGAAGAAGTGGTCGAACGGCTGCTCCAGCAGCGCGTCTCCCAGCGCCGCGCCTCCGCGCAGCAGCGCTACCTCACGCTCCTCGAACACGTCGCGCACCAGCGACTCCAGGAACGCCGACACGTGCGGCGTCTTCTCGCTGGGCTTGAGCACCACGCAGTTGCCCGCCGCCACCGCCGCGATGAGCGGGTTGATGGTCAGCGCGAACGGGTAGTTCCACGGGGCGATGATCAGCACCAGGCCCTTGGGCTCGTAGCGCACCACGCTCTTGGTGCCGGCCAGCATGATGGGCGTGCCCACTCGGGAGGGCTTCATCCAGGACTTCAGGTGCTTCACCGTGTGGTTCAGCTCCTCAAGGGTGGGATGCACCTCCGTCAGCTCCACCTCCGTGGCGGGCTTGCGGAAGTCGCGGTGGAGGGCCTCCGCCAGCTCCGCGCGCCGGGCCAGAATCGCCTCGCGCAGCCGCTTCAGGCGGGCAATCCGCTCGGCGGCGGTGGTGCGCGACATCGTCCAGCGGTGCGCGCGCTGGGCCGCGAACACCGCGTGCAGCCGCGCGAGTTCGGCGGACGGATGGGGGGCGACAGGGGAGGGGATGGCTTCAAGCATGGGCGGGCTCCTGGGGGTTGCGGACGATGCGGGTGACGGCGCCCCGGGGCAGGAAGCGCACGCTGGTGGCCAGCATCTTGTTCATGAAGCCGGGGATGACGACAGGCTGTCCCCGGAAGAGGCCGTCGTAGCCGGCGCGGGCCACGGTGC
>DASVVJ010000144.1:0-5068 GCA_036389955.1 Myxococcaceae bacterium | reverse complement strand
GTGTGCGCGTATGTCTCGCTCAGACACGCCCACCGTGCACATCCGCGCCGCTGTGGCTTCCGATGCCGCGACGCTGACGGAACTCGGTGCCCGTACCTTTCGTGACTCTTTTGGCGCGGACAACCGCCCGGAAGACATGGAGGCTTTTCTCTCCTCGCATTACCGGCCCGAGATCCAGGCTGAGGAGCTGAGGGACCCGCGCACCCTGTACCTGTTGGCGGAGGTCTCCGGGACACCCGCCGGGTTCGCCTTGCTGGGCGACAGGCCGCTCGAGAAGGGCGTGCCTGGCGATCGTCCGCTGATGCTGGTGCGGCTCTATGTGGACCGGCCTTTCCTCGGAGCCCGGGTGGGCGCGGCGCTCATGGAGCGCTGCGTGGCCGTGGCTCGCGAGCGGGGCCATGACGTGCTCTGGCTGGGCGTGTGGGAGCGCAATACCCGCGCCATTGCCTTCTACAAGCGCTGGGGCTTTACCGAGGTGGGGGAGATGATCTTCCAGCTCGGCGGAGATCCGCAGCGCGATGAGGTGATGGCGCTGCGGCTTTGATTCCGTGGAGAGCGCTCAGCCCGCGAAGACGGAGCGGCGCTCGCGCAACAGCGCCTGAATCATTCCCTGAATGGACTCGCGCGTGCGCTCGGTGACGCGATGGACCTCGGCCAGATCGTCCGCGTCCTCGGGGCCCAGATCCGCGGTGGAGATGGGATCGCCGAAGCGCAGGAACCACTTGGCCGGCAGCGGCACCGGCCCCGTGAGCGGCACGTAGGGCACGCCCAGGAAACCCGCGGGAATGCGTCCCAGCAGGGGACTGGTCTCCTCCGCGCCCACCACCGCCACCGGGATGATGGGCGCGCCCGTGCGCAGCGCCAGCTTCACGAAGCCGCCCCGCCCGAACCGCTTGAGCTGGTAGCGCTGCGCGAACGGCTTGCTCAGGCCCTGGTACCCCTCCGGAAACACCAGCACCGGCCGCTGCTCGTCCAGCAGCCGCAGCGCGTTCTCCGGGCAGGCCCGCACCGCGCCCAGGCGGTTGAAGAGCGTGCCCAGCACCGGCGCGTGGAAGACCTGGTCCTCCACCAGCCAGCGTGGCTCGCGCAGATCCGGACGCTCGCGCGTCAGTACCATCGAGGCCACCAGCCCGTCGAAGGGCAGTGCTCCCGAGTGGTTCGCCACCAGGATGGCCCCGCCCGTGGGCACCAGATCCACGCCCTGCACCGACACCCGCCAGTAGCGCTCGTACAGGAAGTCCAACATCGGCTGGAGCCCGGTCACCAGCTCCGGATCGCGCCCGTACTCGTCCAGTGACGTGCTGCCACCGGTGCCCATTCCCGCGCGCACTGCGCCCACCAGCCCCGAGGCCGCGCCCATCGCCTTGCCCACCGAGGCGCTCGACAGCGCCTGCAGGGCAATGGCCTTGGCCAGCGAGAACATCCCCCCCGGGCGGGACTCCGAGGCGCCTGGCTCCGATTCCGCGCGTCCTTGCTCGTGGAAGAACGGCTCGCGCGGAGGCTCCGTGTCCCCGGGAGGAGGCACCAGCGTGAGCGGCACCTCGCGCCGGGGCAGGTACTCGTCCTCGCTGCCGTCCGGCAGCTCCACCTCCGCCTCGGCCCGGGCTCCGGCGGTGTCGACGCCATCCACGTCCTCGATGGGGTCGACGTAGGCCCGGTCGATCACCGTGGCCTCGTTCGACATCGCCTCCGCGCCTTCGTCGTACGCGGAGACGAGCTGCGTGCGCTCCTCCATCTCCGGCGCTGCCTCGGCATGCTCCGGAGGCGGCGTCACCCCCTCGAGGGCCGCCTCCATGATGGCCTCCACGGCGGCCTCGGCGGCTTCGGCGACGACGGCGGTGGCCAGCTCCCGGTTCCACGCATCCAGCGCGCCCGAGTCATCCGAGGCCCCCGACTGCTTGGCCTGCAGGGAGATCATCGTCTCCACCGCGATCTCCGCAGCGGCCTCGGCGGCGGCCTCGGCTGCTTCCTCGGCGATGGCGGTGGCCAGCACCTGGTCCACCTCCCGCTCTTTCTGCGTCCGGGGCCGGGCGGCCTCGGCGGGCTCGGGAATCACGGGCACGCGGGCGGGCGGCCGGCGGCGCGGCGTCACCGGGGCGGCGGGCTCCCGGAGCCGGTGCGCCTCCTCCTTGGTGGGCCCTGCGGCCTTGCCCTGCTTGCGGCCCTTGGCCGGCGCGGTCTTCTTCTCCGCTGCCTTCTTGCCCCCTGGGGATTCAGCCTTCTCCGCGGCCTTCCTGGCGCTCGCGGGCTCGGCTTTCTTCTCCGCCTTCTTGCCGCCCGCGCTCTTGGCCTTCTTCGAGGCCTGAGCTGGCGGTGAGGCTTCGGTGGACTGGGGCTCGCTGGAGCGCTGCGCGGCGCCCCGCTGGAACGGATCGTTCCCGAGCACACCCTTGGTCGCCATGACTCAGCTCCTCCTCAGCGCCGCGGCGGCGTCGCGGGCGTGATGGATGGGAATGAAACCGAGCGCGGACTCGGCCTGCTCGCCGTCCGCGACCCAGCTGTAATGGATGTAGTCGAGCAGCGCGATCGGCAACGACGCCGCTCCCACCGCGCCCATCGCGTGCAGCGCGGCGCGGAACAGCGGCCCGGGCAGCGGCAGCGGCCGCGAGCCCGCCTGGTAGATGAGCCCCGACAGCGGCAACACCCCCTGGCCGACGATGTTGAACTCTCCCGAGACGTCCGCGGTGAGCGCCAGGTGCAGCGCCCGCGCGGCGTCCTCCTCGTGGACGGCCTGCCAGAGCGGATCGAACCCCAGCAGCGTGGGCACCACGGGGCGCTTGAGCAGGCGCGTGGCGGGGTTGTCCACCGTGGGGCCGAGGATTGGCGCGAAGCGCAGCACCAGCACACGCGTCTCCGGATGGCGCTCCCGGAAGGCGCGCACCTGGTTCTCGACCTGGACCTTGTCGGAGACGAATCGGCTCTGGGGACAGCCCGACAGCGGCGTCTCCTCGCGCAGCACGGCGGGGTGCTGGCCCGTGGCGCCATAGACGGCGGTGAGCGAGGGCACCACCAGCCGGGGCAGCCGCGCCCGTCCCACGGCGGCCAGCACGTTGATGGTGCCGGCCACCTCGAGCTCGTGCGCCACCGAGCGGCTGCGCCCGGCGCTGAAGGTGAAGGCCAGGTGGTAGAAGACGTCCACCGGCTTCTCGGAGAGCGCCTCGGTCAGCTCGCTCTCGGCGTCATGGCGGGTGAGATCCACATGGTGGAAATCGAGCCTGGTGCCTTCGGGACGGGCCACGTCCAGCACCAGGATGCTCTCCACTGCCGGATCTCGCTCCAGCAGCGGCAGCAGTAGCCTGCCGAAGTCCCCGCTGGCGCCAGTGACAGCGACGCGCAGCCCCCTCTTGCCTGCTTGGGTCGCATCCATCAGAGCGGGTCGTGTTAGCCCAAAGGCCAGCGGATTGTCAGCCTTTCCTGCACCCAAAGGCCACGAAGCGTCGTACACCACGCAGCAAAGGGCGGTGGGGGGTGTAAGTCCAACGTCCTGGGTGTTGCGTGGGGGGGACTACCCTGAGAGGCTGAACGGAAGCCATGGCTCGCATCGCGCGACTCAGTAACGACCTCATCAACAAGATCGCCGCCGGCGAGGTGGTGGAGCGCCCGGCCTCCGTGGTGAAGGAACTGGTGGAGAACTCGCTGGATGCGGGGTCTCGCACGGTGCAGGTGGCCCTGGAGGGTGGGGGGCTGCAGCGCATCGTCATCTCGGACGACGGGCACGGCATGGGGCGGGATGACGCGCTGCTGTGCCTGGAGCGCCACGCCACCAGCAAGCTCCGGGAGTTGGATGATCTCCAGACCCTCAACAGCAAGGGCTTCCGGGGCGAAGCGCTGCCGGCCATCGCCGCGGTGTCGCGCTTCGTGCTGCACACCGCCGAGCCGGGCGCGGAGGTGGGCACCCGGGTGACGGTAGAGGGAGGCAGCCCGCCGGTGGTGGAGGACGCCCCGCCACGCGTGGGCACAGTGATGACGGTGGAGGACCTCTTCTACAACACGCCCGCGCGGCTGAAGTTTATGCGCCGGGGTGAGACCGAGCTCAAGCACGTGGAGGAGGCGGTCATCCGCATCGCCCTGGCGCACCCGGAGGTGTCCTTCCTGGTGGAGCACGGGGGCCTGCCGCTGTTCACCAGTCCGGCGTGCGGGGACGATCCCACCGAGCGCATCGCGGCGGCGCTGGGCACCGATGTGCACCCGCACCTGTTCCCGGTGGAAGAGCTGCGGCTGGGCATCAGCGTCACCGGCCACGTGGCCTCGCCCGAGTACACCCTGCCTACCGCGCGCGGCATCTACACCTTCGTCAACCGCCGCTACGTGAGGGACCGGGGCCTGATTGGCGCCATCCAGCGGGCGTACCAGGAGTACCTGCCCTCGGGGCGCCAGCCGCTGGTGGTGCTCTTCATCGACCTGGAGCCGAACACGGTGGACGTGAACGTGCACCCGCAGAAGCTCGAGGTGCGCTTCTCCGACTCGCGCGGGGTGTACGACGCGGTGCTCGCCGCCATTGTCCGCACGCTGAGGGCCGCGCCCTGGCTGGGCCCCGCGCCCCAGGTGCCCGAGCCCCAGCGCCAGGCGGCTCACTACGCCCAGGCCGTGGAGCGCTTCCTCACCCGCGCGCAGGAGGCCACCTGGGGCGCGCCGCTGCCGCTGCCCAGTGCCGCGGATGCGCCTTCTTCCGCCATGCAGCCGCCTCCCGTGCCCATGGGCCGGGCCCCTTCCTTCGGGCAGGCGCTGCCGCAGCTCAACGAGGCCCCGCCGCCGGGCTACTTCGGAGCGCTGCGGCCCATGGGCGTGCTTGGTGGCCGCTTCCACGTGTGTGAGGGCCCTGGCGGCACCCTGGTGGTGCTCGACCCCCACGCGGCGCTGGAGCGGGCGCGGCTGATGGACTTCCACCGCGTGCTGGAGGAGGGCAGGGGACCCGCTCCCTCGCTCTTCGGCACCACGGTGGATCTGGCGGTCTCCTCGGCGCGCGCGCTCACCGGAGGCCGGGAAGCCCTGGCGGCGCTGGGCTTCGACGTCGAGCCCTTCGGAGGCACCAGCTTCGCGCTCAAGGCGGTGCCGCCCGGCCTGGAGG
>DASVVJ010000143.1:0-6724 GCA_036389955.1 Myxococcaceae bacterium | reverse complement strand
TGCCAACCTGCGGCGCAACCGCCTGGACAACTGCCACGTCATCCCGGCCGCGGTGGGCGCCGAGGAGGGCACGGTGACCTTCGCCCGGGGGCTCAACGGCCACGTCACCCCGGACGGCGCGGACGGCATCCAGGTTCCCGTCATCACCCTGGATCGCTTCGCCGAGCAGCGCGGCCTGTCGCGCGTGGACTTCGTGAAGATCGACGTCGAGGGCTTCGAGGCGGACGTGCTCACCGGGATGAAGGGGCTGATGTCCCGGCCCGGCAAGCCCGTGCTCTACATCGAGGTGCACGCGCGGGGTGAGTACTACAACGCCGATCCGCGCAAGGTGTGCACGATACTCGAGGAGTTCTACTCGAACATCCGCGCCTATGTGTCGCCCGATGACTTCCGGGCGCGCCGCGGCGCGCTGGGCCGGGTGCTAAGCCGCGTCTCGCCGTTCGAGGACCTGGAGCGCCAGTGCCGGGTGGACCTGGCCGAGGTGAAGCAGCACGACGACCGGCGCTACCAGCTGCTCTGCCTGCCCTGAGGCGGCGCGGCAGATGTTTTCCCCTCTCCCTTCGGGAGAGGGTCAGGGTGAGGGTTCCGCGTAACCCCCCACAGCCAGCGTCCTGCCCGATTCGACGAGCGGCACGGAGCCCGTCCGGTTGTTGGACAGCTTCTGCCCCTCCGCGGCACCGACAGTGACTGCAACGCGTTGAGCACTGGGGCCCGGTAGGCGCAGCACAACCCTCACCCCAGCCCTCTCCCGGAGGGAGAGGGGGATGGTGGGCAACAGCTCTGTCCGGGGCCTACTCCCGGGCCTTCATGACCCGGGCCGGCACTCCCGCGGCGATGACGTTCTCCGGCAGGCTCTTGGTCACCACGCTGCCGGCGGCCACCACCGTGCCCCGGCCGATGGTGACGCCCTTGAGCACCGTCACCCCGGCGCCTAGCCAGCAGTCCTCGCCAATCACCACCGGCGCGGAGCTGCCCAGTTGCAGGCGCATGGGCGTGCCCCGCTTCATGCCGTGGTTGGTGTCGGTGATGTAGCAGTTGGGCCCCAGCATCGTGTCCCGGCCGATGCTCACCGAGGCGGTGCTCTCGAGCATGCAGTGCGAGCCCAGGAAGACGTGCTCGCCCAGCTCGATGCGGCCCACCGGATGCTCGGCCGAGAGCCCCGAGCAGCGCAGCGCCACGTGGGCGCCGAGGATGCAGCGCTCGGCCAGCTCCACCCGGTCCGGACGGTTGATGCGCACGCCCTCTCCCACCTGGACGCGCCGCGAGCCCCGGTAGCCGCGCAGCACCAGCGCCTTCATGCGCAGCCGCGACTGGACTTTCTCGTACAGGTCATAGAGGTCCATACCGGCGGGAGCCTTTCACGAGCGGGGAGGCGCCGGGCGCTCGCGCAGCAGCGATACCAGCAGCGACGGGGGGAACCCCAGCACATAGCGCCAGCGGGGCATGCGCACGTGGAGCCAGAGGCTCTGGCGGTACAGCTCGAGCGCCCAGTGCCGGTAGCCCTGGCTCAGCAGCCACCAGCTCACGTGGCGCACCGAGTTGAGGATCAACCGGCGGCGCTCCCACTGCCGGGCCGGGCCCCCGGGGTAGCGGCCCGCGTGCTCCTGCTCCAGGTGGTACACGGTGCCGCGGAAGCTGCGCTCCTTGTCCCGGGCGCTGGAGTCGGCATGGCGGCGGTAGGCCATGGCCAGAGGTGTCTCCACCCAGACGAAGCCGCGCTCGCAGCCCAGGCGGAACAGCAGGTCATGGTCCTCGCCGTTGATGCGCAGGGGCGTGAAGCCTCCCACACGCTGCAGCACCTCGGTGCGCACGGCGATGACGCAGGCGGTGCGCGCGAAGGGATGCTCCGAGCTGGCGAAGTAGTCCGCGAACGCATGGGCCCGCAGCGGCTGGCGGTGCACTCCGGCCAGCTCCTCTTCTCTCTGGAACGAGGCAGGCGTGCCCATCACCACCGTGGGCATGCCGTACATGTGCAGGGCCTGGTGGTACGTGGCCAGCGTCCACGGGAACCACAGGTCATCACTGTCCAGGAACACCACGTACTCGCCCGTGGCGTGCTGGATGCCCAGGTTGCGCGCCACGCCCGGGCCCTGGTTCTGCTGGCGGAAAGCGCGCACCCGTTCCCCGTACCCGGCCAGCACCGCTTGCGTGTCGTCCGAGGAGCCGTCGTCGACGACGAGCACCTCGTAGTCGGTGAACTCCTGGGCGAAGACGGTGGCCAGCGCGTCGCGCAGCAGCCCAGCGCGGTTGTAGGTGGGAATGACGATGGAGAAGAAGGGCATGGGCCGCCTACTCCACGCGCGCGCGCAGCCCCATCTCGGAGATGCGCAGGAAGGTGGACAGCTGGCGCTTGTACTCCGCCAGGCTCAGCCGCCGCCGGAGCAATGACTGGGTGAGCACGAACGAGTTCCACGGCAGCGTCCCCACCAGGATGAGCCGCATGAGCCGCTCGTGCAGCTGCCCGTGGTGCTTGCGGAAGTAGGCCAGGCGCGTGCGCCACAGCTCGATGCGCACCTTGTCCGGCCCCGAGACGGACGGCCGGAACGAGCGGCTCGTCAGGTGGGTAATCACGGCCTCGGGACAGAAGCCCACCTCCCAGCCCGCCTTCCCCGCGCGCACGCACCAGTCCGTGTCCTCGGTGTTGCCGAATGGCGAGAGCTTCTCGTCCAGCAGCCCCACCTCGCGCAGACACTCCTCGCGCACCACGATGCAGGCGCCCAGCACCCAGTTCACCCGCGCCTGCTCGTAGCCGTACTGCGCCGGGTCGATGTGCAGCTCCTTCAGGAAGTGCAGCGGCCGGGGCAGGAACACGATGTCGAACAGCGCCGAGGCCAGCGTCATCTCCCGGAAGGTGCTGTTCTGCAGGGTGCCGTCCGCGTTGAGCAGCCGGGCCCCCGCCATGCCCACCCGGGGGTGCTCGTCCATGAAGCGCACCAGCGCGTCGAACGCTCCCTCGTGGACGATGGTGTCGTCATTGAAGATGCAGTAGTGCCGCGCCTGGGCCTGCGAGAGCACCTGGTTGTGGTTGGCCGAGAAGCCCTTGCGCTGCGTGTTGAAGAGCCAGCGCACCTGAGGGAAGTCGCGCCGCATGGCCTCCACGCCGCGCCCGTCCGTGGCGTTGTCCACCACCCACACCTCGAAGGTGCACTCCTTCGTCGTCTGGAACAGCGTGCGCAAACAGTCGTGCAGCAAGTCCGGGTTGCTGTGGTTGACGATGGAGATGACCAGGTCGGGCTTCTTCATGTCGACGCCGGCTGGGGGGCCGCTCTCCGGAAACGCTCGCGGAACATAGTACGCAGCAGGTGGGCAATGACGCGCAATTCGGCCACCAGCGGCAGCGGCCCGGGGATGCGCTCGCGCACCAGGAAGAGAAGGAGGAACAGCCCCACGCCCGTGACCGCCTGGGCCCACGGCCCCTGCGAAACCAGGCGCGGCAGCGCCACACACAGGCCCAAGAGCAGCAGCCCCACGGTGACGAAGGGCTCGACCACCTGGGCCACCAGTCCCTTGAGCGCGGGGTTGAGCCGCGCCACCAGCCACGCGGTGACCCACAGCTCGCACAGGCTCGCGAAGATGCCCAGCGGGCCAATGCCCGCCAGCCCGTAGCGCTGGATGATGAAGCCGCTCAGCGACCACCGCAGCACGCCCACGCCCAGGACGACGGCGAACCGCTCCCAGGGCCGGCCAGAGGCGTTCTGCGAGGTGGCCAGCAGGCCAATCAGCGTGGTGAGGATGGCCTCCATGCTGAACCACTGCACCAGCGGCACCGCGGGCACCCACCGCTCGCCGAAGAACAGCGGCACCGCCACGGGCACCGCGAACACCGCCAGCGGGATGAACAGGCAGAAGGCGGCGGTCAGGCGCCGCAGCGAGGTGCGCAGGTAGTCCGCGAAGCCCACCGGATCATCCTGCAGCCGGCAGTACGCGGGGAACGCCACCCGGTTGAGGATGGCGCTGACCATCATCGGCGTGGCCGCCAGCGCCACGGCCCAGTTGACGAAGCCCACCGCGTCCTTGCCCAGCACCCGCCCCACCACCAGGGGCACCCACCCCAGTGAGAGCGTGCCCACCAGCGGCGGCAGCTGGAACGCCAGCCCGAAGCTCAGCAGCCGGCGCACCACGGCGAAGCGGAAGGTGCCCCGGGGCCTCCACGGCGAGGCCCACCACAGGCACACCAGGCCCACCAGGCCGCGAACGAGCCCGCCGCCCGCCAGCGACCAGGCGCCACAGCCCAGCGCGGCCAGGCCGATGGTGGTGGCCACCTGGGCCACGTTCTCGATGAGTTCGGCGCGGGCAATCACCGGGAAGGCCAGCTTGCGCTCCAGCGCCATCATCGGCATGACGCGCAGCGAGGACAGGAACAAGCCTCCCGCCATGACGTACACCATGGGCAGCGCCTGCGCTCCCAGCGCGTAGCCCTCCACCAGGCTGGGCGCCAGGACGACGATGGTGGCCACGATGCCGGCGGTGAGCGCCTGGTGGCACCAGAAGATGGTGGACATCTCATCCTCGGTGGGCTCGTGGGGCTGGTGCACCAGCGCGGCGCTCAGACCCAGGTCCCCGAGGAAGACCCCCAGCGAGGTGGCGTAGGCGACGATGCCGAACAGCCCATAGTCCGCCGGGAACAGCAGGCGTGAGAGGCACAACGCGCTGACCACCCGCAGCACCTGGGACACGACCGTGCGCGCGGCGAGCACCGTCACGCCCCGGCCGGCGCGGGCCTTCACCTCGTCGGTGGTGAGTTGTGGGGCGGCGGTGTCGTTCATACGTCCGGAGGCAGCCCGCGCTCCGAATCGCGCGAGAACGGAAATGCTATCGGTGGCACCCTCGCGTCACAAGCGCGGGACAGCCTGCTCCCCTGCTCTCCAGGATGGCATGGGGAGCAAGCGGGAGACGCCTTTTGACACCTCTGGAGAGCGGGGGGTACGGTCCGCGGCGTATGCGACCTGGCGGCCTCCTCAACTTCCTCCGGCGCGAGGTGCTGGTGGGTGAGTACGAGGTGTTCCACCGCACCCTGCGCGAAGCCCTGGTGGGCACCTGCGAGAGCGTGCTGGATGTGGGCTGCGGGTTCCGCTCGCCGCTGGGGCACTTCTCGCACCTGATTCCGCGCACCGTGGGCGTGGATGGGTATGACCAGGCCATCGAGCGCAGCCGGGCCGCGGGGCTCCACCGCGAGTACCACTGCATGGACCTGATGGAGGCCGGCAAGTTCTTCGGGCCCAGGAGCTTCGATGCCGTCGTCGCGCTGGATGTCATCGAGCACTTCGACAAGCCGGACGGCTACCGCTTCCTGGAGATGCTCGAGTCGATGGCCCGCAAGCGCGTCATCCTCTTCACGCCCAACGGGTTCCTCCCGCAGAACGAGTGGGACGGCAACGTGCACCAGGTGCACCGCTCGGGCTGGGAGGCGTACGACTTCGAGCTGCGCGGCTACCGCGTCACCGGCATGAGCGGGTGGAAGCCGCTGCGGGGCGACTATGCCCTGCCGCGCATCCGCCCGTACGTGGTGGGAGGACTGCTCTCCCGGCTCACTGAACCCTTCGCCACCCGCTTTCCCCGCCAGGCCTTCGCGCTGCTGGCCATCCGGGACATGGAGGCGACGGGCAGTGCGGCGTGAGGCCTCGGCTCCGGCGCTGGGATCCGGCCCGCCGCTCGCCGCCCCTCTGACACCGGTGAGCGCGGTAGAAGCCCCCGCCCCGGCGCACGAGTCGCGCCAGGATGGGCTGGATGTGCTGCGGGCCGCGGCCATCCTGCTGGTGCTGTTCTTCCACGCCCCCGAGGCCATCACCCGCGCGCTGCCGGACTCGGTGCGCTCGGTGTTCTCGGTGGGGTGGATGGGCGTGAACCTGTTCTTCGTGCTCTCCGGCTACCTCATCGGGCGGCAGGTGTTCGCCACCCGGGAGGACCTGCCGCTGGGCGCGCGGCTTCGCACCTTCTGGGTGAAGCGCTGGACGCGCACCCTACCGCTGTACTTCCTGGTGCTGGGCGTCTACGCGCTCAAACCCTGGGTGCTGGGGACTCCCTTCGTGGGCGGAGGCTGGGAGTACGCGCTCTTCCTGCAGAACTACGCTCCGCTCCAGGACTTCGTGCAGAGCTGGTCCCTGTGCGTGGAGGAGCACTTCTACCTGGTGCTGCCGCTGGTGGCCTTCGGGCTGAAGGGGCAGCGCTGGCCGGCGTGGGCCTGGCTGGTGCCGCTGGCGGTGAGCATGGTGGGCCGGGCGATCATCTCGGAGGCCATTCCGGTCAGCCCCGCCGTGCGCGCGTGGGTGGGCGTGTCCTCGTGGGCCACGCACCTGCACCTGGATGGACTGGGCGTGGGCGTGTTCCTGGCGCGCACCGCGCCGCGCTGGCGCCAGTGGCCCGCGCGGTGGAAAGCCGTGAGCACCGTGCTGGGCCTGGCGCTGTTGGTGGCGATCCTCGGGCCTTATGATCCCACGCGGCTGGGGCACCGCTTCATCGGGCTCTATACCGGCCTGAGCGTGGCGTGTGGCCTGCTGCTGGTGGGGCTCGAGTCCTGGCGGCTGCCGCTCTGGGCCCGGCGGGCGGTGTATGCGGTGGCGGTGACGTCCTATGGGGCCTACCTGTGGCACGGGCTGGTGGCGCGCGCCTTCGATCGGAGCCACTTCTCGCTGGGCGCCTGGGGCCTGGACCTGCTGGCCTTCGTGGCGGTGACGCTGCTCGTGTCGTGGGGTACCTACGTGGCGGTGGAGAAGCCGGGCCTGCG
>DASVVJ010000142.1:0-7438 GCA_036389955.1 Myxococcaceae bacterium | reverse complement strand
CAAGGTGACGCTGCCGGGGCTTCGTCCCGGGGCGTACCGCCTGCGCTACGAGACGGTGGATGCCTTTGGCGAGAAGTTCACCACCACGCGCGAGTTCCTCGTGGCGGGAGAGACGGCGCCCATCGCACTGCCCGCGATGCTGAAGCTCGAGAAAGAGACGGTGCGGGTGGGGGAAAAGGCGCGGGTGCTCGCGTTCTCCGGCTTCGAGGGACAGAAGCTGTACCTGGACATCTTCCGGGGCGAGGAGCGCATCGAGCGGCGCCTGCTCACGCGGGGTAAGGACGCGGCGGTGATCGAGATTCCGGTGACGGAGCAGCTGCGCGGGGGCTTCACCGTGGCGCTCGCGGGCATCCGCGACTACCAGTTCGTGCGCTTCGTGCAGCCGGTGCTCGTGCCCTTCGATGACAAGGAGCTGAGCCTGGAGTTCACCACGTTCCGCGACCGCCTGCGGCCCGGCTCCAAGGAGACCTGGCGGGTGACGGTGAAGGGGCCCAAGGGCGCGAAGGTGGAGGCCGGGGCCGCCGAGCTGCTCGCGTACATGTATGACCAGTCGCTGGATCTCTTCGGGCCGCACACGCCGCCCTCGGTGAACTGGTTCTACCCGCAGCGCGGCAGTGGAGTGGATCTGCGCTCCTCGATGGGGGCGGGAGTGATTCGCTGGCTCTATGGCAGCAGGTTCGGAGAGAGCGCCCACTGGAGAGCGCCGACGGAGGATTACCTCCGCTTCCATGACACCTATGGCATCGGTGGCCCGGGCGGACGTGAATTCCGCCGCGGGAGCATGGTGTTGCAGTCGGCGACCAGTGAGGCCGCTCAGGTGGAGGGTGCGCCGCCGCCTCCTCCGCCTCCGGCTCCGGCACAGGCCCCGGCGGAGAGGGCCGAGGCCAGGAAGGAGATGGTGGTGATGGCTCAGGCGGATGGCCGCAACGGAGCTCCCGGAAATGCCGCGGGAGGAGAGCCCGCGGCGCCAGGGGCGGCGGCTCAGGAGCCTCCGCGCTCGAACTTCGCGGAGACGGCGTTCTGGATTCCGCAGCTGCTGACGGACAAGGACGGCTCGGCGGTGCTGGAGTTCACCGTGCCGGACTCGGTGACGGCCTGGAGCGCCTGGGTGCACGCGGTGACGCGGGACCTGAAGGGCGGCTCGGTGCAGCGCACCACGCGCAGCGTGAAGGAGCTGATGGTGCGGCCCTATCTTCCGCGCTTCCTGCGCGAGGGGGACAAGGCGGTGCTCGAGGTGGTGGTCAACAACGCCAGCGAGCAGAAGCAGCAGGGCACCCTCACGCTCGACATCCTGGACACGGAGACGGAGAAGAGCGTGCTGTCCAGCTTCGGCGTCGCGGCGGCCAGCCAGTCCTTCACGGTGGAGCCGGGCAAGGGCACGTCGCTGCGCTTCCCGCTCTCTGCGCCGCCCAAGGTGGGACCGGTGGCCTTCCGTGTCTCCGCGCGCGCCGGCAACCTGGGAGATGGAGAGCTGCGCCCGCTGCCCGTGTTGCCGGGGCGCATGCACCTGGCGCAGTCTCGCTTCGTCACGCTGCGAGGCAAGGACCGCAAGGAGCTGACCTTCGAGGACCTGCGGCGCAACGACGACCCGAGCCGCATCAACGAGCAGTTGGTGGTGACGGTGGACGCGCAGCTGTTCTACTCAGTGCTCCAGGCGATGCCGTACCTGGTGGACTACCCCTACGAGTGCACGGAGCAGACGCTCAACCGGTTCGTCTCCACGGGCATCGTCTCCAGCCTGTACGGCCAGTACCCGGCGGTGGCGAAGATGGCGAAGACGATGAGCGCGCGGCCCACGCGCTTCGAGACGTGGGACGCCACGGATCCGAACCGGAAGATGACGCTGGAGGAGTCTCCCTGGCTGCAGGAGGCCAAGGGCGGACCGGAGGCGGAAGCGCGGCTGTTGAAGGTGCTGGACCCGGAGGTGTCGAAGGCCAACCGAGAGTCCTCGCTGGCGAAGCTGCGCAAGGCGCAGACCTCGAGCGGCGGCTTCCCGTGGTGGCCGGGGGGCCCGCCGTCTCCGTATATGACGCTCTACATCTCCCACGGGCTGGCGCGGGCGGCGGAGTACAAGGTGGAGTTCCCCCGGGACATGACCCAGCGCGCGTGGAGCTACCTGGCGCTGCACTTCCGCGAGGAATACGCCAACAAGCTGATGAAGGAGGACACTGGTTGGGAGTTTCTCACCTTCCTCAACTACGTGGCCTCGGCCTACCCGGACGCGAGCTACACGGGCGAGGCGCTCACCAAAGAGGAGCGGGCGCGCATCCTGGATTTCAGCTTCAAGCACTGGAAGGAGCACTCGCCTTACCTCAAGGGCTACCTGGCGCTGACGCTCAAGCGGGCAGGGCGGGCGAAGGATGCGCAGCTGGTGTGGGACAGCGTGATGGACTCGGCGAAGACGAGCCCGGAGCTGGGCACGTACTGGGCGGCCGAGGATCGAAGCTGGCTCTGGTACAACGACACCACCGAAACGCATGCCTTCGCGCTGCGCACGCTCACGGAGCTGGCGCCGAAGGATCCGCGCCGGGACGGGCTCGTCCAGTGGCTGCTGTTGGACAAGAAGCTCAACCACTGGAAGTCCACGCGTGCCACGGCCGAAGCGATCTACGCCCTGGTGAAGTACCTGGAGCAGGAGGGCGCGCTCGGCATTCGCGAGGACGCGAAGGTGACGGTGGGCCCCAAGACGGTGGAGTTCGTCTTCGAGCCGGACAAGTACACGGGGAAGAAGAACCAGGTGGTCATCCCCGGACCCGAGCTGGATCCGGCGAAGAGCAGCACTGTGGTGGTGGAGAAAAGCTCCAAGGGCTTCGCGTTTGCGTCGGCCACGTGGCACTTCTCGACCGAGAAGCTGCCCACGGAGGACCGGGGAGACTTCTTCCAGGTGTCCCGGCGCTACTTCCTGCGCGTGCGCGAGGGGAAGGAGGCAGTGCTGCGTCCGCTGGCGGAGGGGACGAAGCTGGCACCGGGCGATGAAGTCGAGGTGCAACTGTCGCTGCGGACCAAGCACGCGGCGGAGTACGTGCACCTGAGGGACCCGCGCGCGGCGGGTCTGGAGCCAGAGGGCGCGGTGTCGCGGCACAAGTGGGACCTGGGAATCGTCTGGTACGAGGAGACGCGGGACTCGGGGACGAACTTCTTCTTCGAGTGGCTGCCGGTGGGCGAGTACACGTTCAAGTACCGGCTCCGGGCGAACATGGCGGGCACGTTCCGGGTGGGCCCCGCCACGGTGCAGTCCATGTACGCGCCGGAGTTCACCGCCTACTCCACG
Source organism: Myxococcaceae bacterium (assembly GCA_036389955.1). GTDB lineage: Bacteria > Myxococcota > Myxococcia > Myxococcales > Myxococcaceae > DATHBR01. The sequence continues at coordinate 4,167 of DASVVJ010000142.1, read as the reverse complement.
GGCACGGTGCTCACGGTGGGCAGCGCCCGCCCGTAGGTCACTGACGCGGCAGGCTCATGGCCCACGCCATGAAGCCTGCGCAGACGAGCGCCAGTCCACTCAGCAGCAGCACCGAGCGCCCGGAGCGAAAGCCCCTCGCGCGGACCAGCAGCAGGCCCGCGAAGAGGGGCACCAGCACGCCGAGTTCGATCAGCAGGTTTCGATAGAAGAGGGGATTGGTGAGCTTCGGCCAGCCCGCGCTCGGCAACACGCCGAAGGGAAGGCGGAACGTCTCCCGGGACAGCGGCCAGAGCAGCGCGGCCGGAGTGACGCCCACCAGCAGGTCGAGCAGGACGTGCGAGAGCCCCGCACCAGCGGCTTGAAGCCCATGCCAGCGCCACTCGGCTCCCCGCTCACCGCGGACGTAGAGCAATGCGATCGTCGCCAGCGGGAGCGTCAGGCAGCCCACCAGGGAGTGGGTGACACGGATGACGGGAGTCCCCGAAAGGCGCAGCGGAGCAGCCACGTAGTCAATGTCCGGAGCCAGCGCCAGCACCACGAGCCACGCCATCCAGCCCCAGCGCCGTGGGCCCGTGGAGGGCCCCAGCGCGGAGAGCATCAGCGCCGCGAGGCCATGTCCGATGAACGAGGACATCGCGGCGGGCTCCTCACGGCATTACTCGGAGCAGGTGGGGCGCTCTTCCGTGGGGTAGAGCGTGGCGATGCCGTAGGTGCCGTTGCGCGTACCGCACCAGATCTGCCACGCGTGGCCCCCGAGGTCTGGCGCCGAGAAGACGCCGCCCTCCTTCTTGGCACCATCGCGCGCGCAGCAGCGCACGTAGGCCCGCGTCCCGATCGCCGCGATGCTCACCGCGTCCTCCGAATGGGGGAACCCGCCGATCTTCTTCTCTCCGCAGGACCACGGGGCCACGCCGCGGAACTTGATGAGGTACTGGGGGCCCCGGAGCGCCTTGTCGCCGCGCGCCGGGCCGTCGTAGCAGAGCTTTCCCTCCGCCTCGAGCTGGGCATAGCGGGGCAGGAAGTGCAGCCCGCCGATGGGGCCCTTGAGCCAGTCATCGCCGCAGAACACGTGGGTGAAGGCGTTGCGCGGCCCGGTGCTCACCCACAGGCTGGTGAGCCACTCGAGGTTGGCCTGCTTCGAGCCCGCGCCCTGCCGCGTGCGCCCGGCCGCCGCGAGTGCCCGCTGGATGCGCGCGTCCTCGTAGTGCTTGGAGAAGAACCGCTGCACATCCCCCGCGCTCACCGACACATCGGGCCGGGCCGGGCACAGCGCGAGGATCTCCCGGTCCAGCGCGGACAGGGCCGGAGGCTTCGAGAAGAGGGGAGGGTTGCTGCACGTCGTCGCGCACCCTGACGCCTCGCGCACCACCGCGGGCACGGGCGCGGCCGTCACCGGCTTGTCGGCCGCCACGAGCTGCACCGCGCTCGGAGGCGCGGACACGGCCGTCTCGGCCGCCCCATCGCAGAGCACCCAGCCCTCGGCCTTGGGGCCCTGCAGCTTGCACCACTTGCGCTCGGGGCCGCCCTTCTTGAGCAGCGGGTACGAGGTGTCCGGCTCGACGGTGAAGACGACCTTCTTCGACTCGGGCTGGTCCACCGCCTCCACGCGTACCGAGGAGACGAAGGCGCCAGAGCCCGCCATCGCGGACAGGGGCAGGCACAGGGTCAGCAGAACGGACAGGAGACGCAGCATGGCGCGGGAGAGCATAGCCGGGAGATCCAAGGTCCTGATGCTTGGATACTTGGACCTCTTCCAAGCGGGCTTATTCAAGGAGCGTTCGAGGAACTGGAGAGCACCTCGGCAACCCAGTCCTTGGCCCCTTCATCCTCTTGGAAGAGGTGGGAAAAACGCCCTGCTCGGGTGAGCGCCATGAGCGGCTCGTCCTGCGCGATCAGGTTGGAAATGCCCCAAGGGAAGCGGACCTCGGAAACGCCAGACTCGATGTACCCCACATCCACCACCATGAGTTCGAGGAAGCGCGAGTAGACGTCGAAGAACCGATCGAGGTTAGAGGCAATGGGGACCGCCGACATCTCGCCTGAGTACGTGCTGACGTAGACGATAGGCTGGAGCCCCTCGGCGGTGGCCAACGCTGGGACGGTGCCGAAGTAGTAAGCGAACCCGATCTTTTTTCCGAACAGGAGGATGGACCGAAAGGGCTCCGTGTCATCCTCCCTGACCTTTTGATTCCACGCGACCATGCCATCCCACTCCAGATCGGGGCTGAGAAGGGAGAATGGTCCCAGGTTGGCGGGACCCATGCGCTGGTAAACGGCGGTCAACAGGGGATCGACGGGCTGGCCGAAGAGCCGCGCTCCTGGTTTGGGGGCGGAGGCCACAGGTGGTGGCAACTCCAGAGTGAGTTCGCACCGGCGGCACGTGGCGATGAGGCGCTCGAGACCAGGCAACGGTGGGTTGTCAGGCATGGGGAGCTTTCTCTGGCTCAGGGGATGTGGAGCGCCCGAACTTCAGCCAGAGCGGCTTGCTCGGCTTTGACAAGAGCAGAGGCAGAACCCGGGTCGTATACCCTGTGGAACCAGCCAGCGTAGTGCTTGTCGACGATCTTCATCACGCGATGCACGTCTTCAGGTCTCATTCGCTCGGAGCCCGGGCCCACGGCTCTCCACACTCTGCTGATACTCCAGTGTACCGCTTTGTAGACGCCTACCAGATTGGCCTTGCCGTTGATGTCCAATCTCGGGAACAGGTGGGCGTACTCCAGCGGGCAGAGGTGGTGAACTTCGTAGGAGGACATCCCCGATTTGCCGAGCGCTTGGGCGAGTTCGGGCCTGTGCAACTCGAAGTACTCTGTTCGGGCCCATTCACGGAGCCGGTCCTTTGCGGTTGTGCCCTTCAGCGGTGTCTCGAGAAGCCGTTCGAGCCGCACCATCAATGACTTGAGCTGTGTCTTCTCTGCCTCGCTCAAGGCCTTGATGCCCTGAGTCTCCGCTTTCAGCCAGAGTTGCTGGAGCGCCTGGCGCTCCTGGGTGGGCATGCGCACCAGCAGGTTGCGCAGCCAGCGCACCGCTCCTTGTCCTCCTCGTGCGATGAAGGAAGTGACAGTAGGGGCAACAGCCTCGAAGAGAACGAGGACTCGTTTGAGCACGAAGCCCCCGATGAGCAGGGTGGCAACCTGCTCCACGGAGAAGCCCGCGAGGTAGACGGCCCCTTCCCGCATCCCTTCCTGGGACTCGAGGAGAATTCGCTCGCGCAGCGCCAGGTACTCGGCGCTGACGTCCGCCAACCCCTTCGGAGGAGGTGCTGGCTCCAGCGTTCGGGCTTCCACCAACCTCCATCGCGGCCGGCGTTCTCCTTCTCGGTGAAGCCCCTCCAGGGTCAGGACCACCGTCCGCTCGCCCAGGCCACGCATGAAAGGCCGGATGGAGTGGGTGAGCAGTGTGATCGCTGCCTCGGAGGCTGGCACGTCTGGACCGCTTCCGGAGGTGTCCTGGCTCGCGAGTTCCCAATTCGAGAGCCGGTTGTCTTCCAGGGTGAGCCGTACCTCCAGCCGTGCGCTGCCGGCTCGGGGCACCTTCATCAGCCGTTGCAGGCCCCGGGCGGCGGAAAGTACCTGCTGATAGCTGGCTCCCCGTGCATCAACGCGCGCCGAGGGCAGCGCTCGGGCATGTGGCGGGGTTGTCGCTCGCTCGGTGGTATCCAAGTCCGCATCCCAGCCGGACTCCTCCCGCTCCAGTGAGAAGGTGACTTCTTTCGCCCTTGTGCCCAGAAGTGTGGGCAGGTTGCGCGCCACTCGCGGCAGGAATGCGCCTCTCTCGGGCACGGAGACCGTTCCGTCACCGTCACCCACGTGGCGAAAGGACAAGGGCGTCAGGGCTCCACCCTCTGCCCAGTATCGGAACTCCCACTGCGCACCCGGTGCATCCGCAGTGCTCACCATGGCCCAGAGTTCGTCCAGCGCGCGTTCGATCTCCGCACGCTGGGCCTCTGCGCGAGTGCCCTCGTCCAGAGCAGGAAGTGCAGCGCCCTTCGTGTCCGCTGCATCGGAGGCTGCGAAGCCACCGAAAGGGCTCTCTGTAAGGCTGAAGCTGTCGACCGTCAGCGCTGTAGATGAGCGCGCTCCAGTGCACGCTGAGACCAGGCACACGGCGAGCGGGAGGAACACCGCGAAGGTGGCAGGGGATTTGGGTGCTCGGAGCATGGCGGGC
>DASVVJ010000141.1:0-2423 GCA_036389955.1 Myxococcaceae bacterium | reverse complement strand
CCTGTTCACCGCCGGCACCACTCCGGGCACCTTCACCAACACCGTTCGGGCCTCCAGCGGCAACGTCTCTGGCTTCGCCACCGTGGCGGTTCAGACCGGGGCCCTGGCTACCATCGAGCTGACGCCCAGCACGGCCACCCTGAGCATCAACGGCACCCAGCAGTTCACCGCCACTGGCAAGGACTCGGCGGGCAACACCGTGTCCATCACGCCCACCTGGAGCGTGGTCAACGGCGGCGGCTCCATCAACGCCACCGGCCTGTTCACCGCCGGCACCACGGCTGGGACGTTCGCCCAGACGGTCCGGGCCTCCAGCGGCACGATCTCCGCGACGGCCAGCGTCACCGTGAACCCGGGTCCCGTTCAGACCGTGGCGGTCTCCCCCGCCTCCGCGACGCTCCAGGTGCGTGGCACGCAGCAGTTCACCGCTACCGCCACCGATGCCTGGGGTAACGCCGTCTCCGGGACTGCCACCTGGTCGGTCAGCTCCACCACGGTGGGCACCATCGATGCCTCAGGAGTCTTCACGGCGGGACCCACCGCTGGCACCTACCCGGCCGCGGTCATCGCTACCCTGGACGGCAAGAGCGGCTCGGCGGACGTGACGCTCACCGCGGGCAACCTGGCCCGGATCATCGTGACTCCCGCCACCGTCAACCTGGAGCCTCGCGGCACCTACCAATTCAGCGCCCAGGGCCAGGACTCGGACGGCAACACCGTGGCCATCACGCCCGCCTGGTCCATCGTGAATGATGCCGGCAGCATCAACCAGAACGGCCTCTTCACCGCCACCCGGATCCCCGGCGCCTACCCGGAGAGCGTGGTCGCCACGGCCCAGGGCATCTCCGGCGCGGCCTCGGTCACCGTGGTGCCCGGCGGCATCCATCGCGTGGTCATCTCCCCGCAGGACCCCACCGTGGCCGTGAGGGGCACCGTCACGTTCACCGCCAAGGCCTTCGACGCCTTCGACAACGAGCTCTCCCCGTTCGCGGCCACCTGGGAGATCATCAACGGGGGCGGCACCATCGACGGCTCGGGCGTCTTCACCGCCGGCGCTCGCGGTGGACGCTTCGCGGACACCGTCAAGGCCACCCTGGGCGGCAAGAGCGCAACCACCTCCGTCACCGTCGCCGAGGACTTCGACAGCGATGGCCTGCCGGATGAGTGGGAGGTCGCCAACGGGCTCGATCCCACCCAGCCGGGTGACGGCTCGCTCGACCCGGATCTCGATGCGCTCTCCAACCTCTCCGAGTTCCAGGTGGGCGCCAATCCTCGCGACGCGGACACGGACGACGACGGCGCGCTCGATGGCCAGGAGCAGCAGCCGGGCGCGGACACCGACGGCGACACGCAGCCGAACGTGCTCGACGCGGACAGCGACAACGACGGGCTCTTCGATGGAACGGAGATGGCGGTCGTCACGGCTCACGCGAACACCGACACCTCCAAGGGGCGCTTCGTGGCCGACGCCGACTCCGCCACCAGCACGGGGCCGCTCACCGCGGACACGGATGGCGACGGGAGCAAGGACGGCGAGGAGGACGCCAACCACAACGGCAAGGTCGACCCGGGCGAGACGGACCCGAACCACCCGGACACCTTCTGCAGCGCCACCCCGCAGTGTGGCAGCGGCCAGGTGTGCGAGAACGGTGTCTGCGTGGAGGACCCCACCGGCCCCGGCGAGGGCGAGGGCGAGGGCGGGGGCTGCGGCTGCAGCGGCTCGGGGGCGGGAGCCTCGGTGCTGGGCCTGGTGCTCCTGTCGCTGCTGGGGCGTGCCGGGGGCAGGCGCCGCAGGGGCGCAAAGGGCGAATAGGAGGCCGGTGGAGGGCGAGGGCGGTGATGTCGCCCTCACCACCCGCCGTGAGCACCCCCAGGAGTTACGGGCTGCAGGCCCGGGTGGGAGGCCCGGAGCTCTCCTCGCATCGCATCAACCCGTAGGTTCCTGGCCCGGTGGCGAGAGCAGCCCCCGTTCTCAGAGGGCGGCGCCTTGAAAGCGGCGGGATGTTCTGCTTGGAGGCGGCGGGAATCGAACCCGCAGCAAGGCGGAAGCAAAACCCCAAGCAGGTCGCGCTGTTACCGGCTAATGCCTTGATCTCACGCAGGATCGTTCCCCCGCTCCATCCCGTCTCGTTCCGTCTCGTCCCGTTCTTATCCCCCCTGGAGGGTCACACTGGGGGCACATGCGGAGAGTCGCGCCCGCCGATCTCCGGGAAGCGCTCGTAGGCCCGCTTGAGCGCGGCCAAGTGGGCGGGGTTGTCGAGATCGAGCGGATCATCCGTGAGTTGCACGACCCACCCGCCCGTCGCCGTGCGCCGCGCCCGTGAAAGCAGGTCCGCGTCCCGGGCCGGATCCGGGAATCCGATGGCGCGTGCGGCGGCGGCCGACCAGTAGTTCAGCCACCCCAGGCGATGCGGAATCTCAGG
>DASVVJ010000140.1:0-2304 GCA_036389955.1 Myxococcaceae bacterium | reverse complement strand
CATGATCCAGTCCGTCCGTTTCGAGAACTTCCGGTGCTTGCGCTCGGTGGAGCTGTCGCTCACGCCGTTGACGGTGCTGGTGGGTCCCAGTGGCTCGGGGAAGACGTCGATGCTGGAGGCCATGCACTACCGGATGACCTGCGAACACTCGGACTACTGGCGGCTGGATACGAGCCAGCCGGTCACGCTGCAGTGGTCCTATTCGGACGGGCACAAGCTGCGCCGGGTGTTTCCGCTCTCTGAGCTGGACTCGCTGTCCGTGCACGGCCACATGGTGCAGGGGCTGACGCTGGAGCTCAACGCGCTGCGCAGCGACGGGCCGGTGGGCCGCATCACGGCGCTGAGCCCTACGGGGGACAACCTCGCCAGCGTCTTTGCCTCGCTGCCCGCTCAGGTGCGCGAGGCGATCGTCGGCCAGCTCTGCCGGCTGGTGCCGTCGCTGGGAGATGTGAGTGTGAGGCAGACAGGGCCGCGCACGCAGCAACTGCGCTTCCGGGACCGCTGGCAGCCCGAGGTGTGGTTCACCCCGTGGCAGGTGGCCGACAGCGCGCTGCTGCTGCTGGCCTTTCTGGTGCTGCCCTACCAGCAGCCCATGCCGGACGTGCTCACCCTGGACGAGCCCGAGCGGGGGCTGCCCCCGCGGGTGATGGGCGAGGTGGTGAGCCTGCTGAGGCAGCTGTCCACCGGGGAGCTGGGAGGGCGCCCCGTCCAGGTCGTGCTCGCCACCCACTCCCTCGAGCTGCTCGAGCACGTGCAGCCCGAGGAGGTCCGCATGCTCTCTCGCGCGCCAGAGGACGGCGCGGTGCGTGTGAGCAGCCCGCTGCAGGACAGCTCCGACTGGCGCGGGCGCTCCAGCGAGCCCTCCTGAGTCAGTTGGGCAGCCCCTTCGACTCGCCCCGGGCCACGGGCAGGCTCACCCGGAACGTGGTTCCCTGTGCCACCTTGCTCTCCACCGTGATGGTGCCCCCCATCGCGGTGATGATGTTGTGGCACAAAGACAGCCCCAGCCCCGTGCCCTGCCCCGCCGGCTTGGTGGTGAAGAACGGATCGAAGATGCGCTCGAGGTTCTCCGGGGGGATGCCACACCCCGTGTCGCTCACCTCCACCAGGATGCGTTCGGGAGACTCCTGCCGCGCGACGATCCGGATTTCGTTCTTCTCCACCTGCCCCTCGGGAATGGCGTGGGCGGCGTTGATGATCAGGTTGAGGAACACCTGCCCCAGCCGGGCCGGGTTGCCCCGCACCGGCGGCAGCTCCTGGCACTCCTGCACCAGCCGGGCGCGGCGGCGCACCTCGTGCGTGGCGATGTTGGCCGCGCTGCGCACCACCGCGGCCAGGTCCGCCGTGCCCGTGGCCGCGTCGTCCGGCCGCGACAGCGTCTTCAGGTCCTGGACGATGAGCCGCACCCGCTCGGCGCCCTCCTTCGCCTCCTCAATGGCCCCGAGCATCTCCTGGCGGATCTCCTCGGACGGGGGGGTGGCCGGGTCGCGCTTGAGCTCGGTGCGCACGTAGTTGATGTTGCTGATGACGTAGGCCAGCGGGTTGTTGATCTCATGCCCCACGCCAGCCGCCAGCCGGCCCATGGCGGCCAGCCGATCGGTGAACATGAGCTGCGCCTGCACGGCCTGGAGCTGGCGCAGGCTCTTGGCCAGCTCGGCGTTGGTGCTTTGAAGCTCCGCGGTGCGCGTGCGCACCATCTCCTCGAGCACCGCGTTGTAGCGGCGGAAGTCGCTGGCGGCCACCTCGGACTCCCGGCGGAACTCGCGCTCGGCGGCCTCCGTCTCGGCCTTCATCAGCCGGTCCTTCTCCTTCAGCGTGTCGCGCAGCTCCTGGGCCATGCGGTTGAAGGCCTGCGCCAGCGAGCCCAGCTCGTCCTTGCGCTGCACGGGCAGCTCCACCGAGAAGTCCCCGTGGCCCATGCGCTCGGCGCCCGCCCTCAGCTTTCGCAGCTCGCGGTGCAGCGGCACCAGGATCAGCAGCGTCATCACCCCCAGCAGCACGCTGGCCCCCAGGGGAACAATGTGGCCTATCAGCTGGGAGCGCTGCAGGTTCCGGTCCAGTAGCGCTTGCAGCTCGCGCGCCTTCTCGTCCTTGATCTCCCGGGACCGGAGCAGGTGCGGGTTCACCTCGCGCCCGTACTGGGCCACCAGCGCGCCCCACGACTCGGGGGTGAGCGTGCCCCCGTCGGCCGGGTGCATCATCTCCTCGACGCGCTGCGACCACCGCCGCCGGGCCTGGTACAGCTGCTCGACGTGCTGCTCCTCGTCCGGCGGCGAGTTCACATCCTTCCACTCGCGCTCGGTG
>DASVVJ010000139.1:0-11545 GCA_036389955.1 Myxococcaceae bacterium | reverse complement strand
AGCAACTCTCCGCGGATCCCATACCCATTCCCACCTTCCTGGCTGGGCATCCGCTCGGCGATATCCTGCGGCGCGTGACCGCCAAGGATCCGCAGGCGCGCGACATCACGGCCCAGGCGCTGCTGCGCGAGCTCGAAGCATGCGACATGAGCGGGCTGCGGCCGACGAGCGAGCCACTACTGCTGGATAGCGCGCCTTCAGGTGGCGTGGCGGCTCAGCTCCCGGGCACACCCCAGGAGGAGAGTTCCGTGCCGCGGCTCGTCGAGGGCGAGCGCCGGCAGATTACGGTGGTGGGCATCAACCTGGGCGCCTCTAGCACCGCACCTGAAGCCATGGACATGGAGGAGTTCGACCAGGTGCTTGGCGTCCAGCAGGATGCGTGCGTGGAGATCGCCCGCCGCACGGGTGGGTATGTCGCCGGAGCGCTGGGTGACTCCGTACTCTTCTACTTCGGCTTTCCGGTGGCTCGCGAGGATGACGCTCACCGTGCGGCTCGCGCGGCACTCGCGATGGTGGCAGAGGTCTCCAGGCGCAGTGCGGCGCTTGAGGTGGAGCGCAAGGTGCGCGTGAGTCTACGCGCCGGTATCCATACGGGATTGGTGGTCTCGCGCGAGCTGAGCGCCACCATGAGCGCCGGCATCGGCTATGTGGTGGGCATGACGCCGAAGTTCGCCACCCGCCTGGCGGCGCTGGCCGAGCCCGGAAGCGTCCTCGTCAGCGAGGGCACCCACCAGTTGCTCCGCGAGCAGTTCCTGCTCGAAAGGACCGGCACGCACGCAAGTGACGGCTCCTCCGCGCCCATCGATACCTTCTTGCTGCGAGAGGGCGCTCCATTGCAGGGGCTGCGGGACGTGGCCCTCGTGGGCCGTGCGCGTGAGTTCGCGACGCTGCTCGACAGCTGGGCTCAGGTCCAGAACGGCGTGGGGCAGGCCGTCCTCGTTAGTGGCGAGCCAGGTATCGGCAAGTCCCGGATGGTGCGCGAGTTCGCGGCACGGCTCGGCGCCGAGCCTCACACGTGGCTCAAGGGCCGCTGTACGCCAGAGAGCGCGAACAGCGCCTTCCATCCGATCATTGAGCTGATCGAGCGCCTGCTCGACCCTCGGCGCGAGCTGAAACCCGAGGCCCGGTTGAACAAGCTCGAGGCACTGCTGTCCTCCTTTGGCTTCCAGCCCGCCGAGGCCATACCGCTCTTCGCGTCCCTTCTGTCGCTGCCGTTACCGAAGAAATGGGCACCACTCGAGTTGTCGCCGCAGAAGCAGCGCGAGCTAACGTGCAACGCCATTCTCGCCCTGCTCTTCGAGATGTCCGAGAAGCAGCCCGTTGCATTGGTGATCGAGGATCTGCACTGGGCCGATCCGAGCACCCTGGAACTCCTCGGCCAGCTCACCAAGGAGGTGGGCTCGGCCCGCCTGCTCGCGCTCTTTACCACCCGGCCTGAATCGGCCCCGGCATGGTCTCAAGCCGTGGGGCTTCAGCTCCAGCTGGGCCGCCTGGGCCGGCAGGAGATCGAGCAGCTGGCAACCCGGGTCACCATGGGCCGTCTCCTGCCCAAAGACGTGCTCGAGGAGATCGTCCGCCGGACCGACGGCGTGCCCCTCTTCGTGGAGGAGCTCGTCCGGATGATGCTCGAAACCGGGGCGTTGGTGGAGCAGGCTGGTCAGTACGTGTTCGTGCGCCCGCTTGCGGAGCTCTCAATCCCGACGACGCTGCGAGACTCGTTGGTGGCGCGGCTGGATCACCTCGGCCAAACCAAGGAGACGGCGCAGATCGCGGCGGCCATCGGACGTGAGTTCAACCTTGAGCTGCTCCAGGCGGTGAGCCCGCTCGAGGCCTCAGCGGTGCAGCGCAATCTGGAGAAGCTCGTGGCCGCGGACCTCGTCCACCGCAAGCGGCGGCTCAAGAGCGAAGCCTACCTCTTCAAGCACGCACTCGTCCGCGATGCGGCCTATGAGTCGATGCTGAAGCGTTCCCGCAGAGAAGTGCATGTGCGCATCGCCAAGGCACTGGAGGAGAAGCTTCCGGAGAGCACCCCTGAGCTGCTTGCCATCCTGGCTCACCACTACACCGAGGCTGGCATCCCTCAGTCCGCTGTCAGCTACTGGCTCAGAGCCGGCCAGCATGACCTGGCCAGTTCCGCCAACCTCGAAGCGATCGATCACCTCAACCGGGGCCGTGCCCTCCTCGACCAGCTGGCTGACGCCGCCGAGAGGGACAGGCGTGAGCTCGACCTGCTGACGACGCTCGCCCCAGCCCTCATGGCGAGCAGGGCGTATGCGGCCTCCGAGGTTGAGCGCGCGTACCTTCGGGCGCGCGAACTCTGCCCGGCGGCCGGGCAGACTCCGGCAATGTTCCTGGCGCTTTGGGGGCTCTTCACGTTCTATCTGGTGAGTGGGCAACTCGATAAGGCCTTCAGCCTGGGCGAGCAGATGCTGCAACTCGGCGAGTCGAGAGCAGACGAGACGCTCACCCTGGGTGCCCACACCGCGCTGGGAACGGTGCTCTTCTACAAGGCCGAATACGCGGTCGCGCGCCAGCATCTGGACAAGGCCGTTGCGCTCGATCCCAAGGAGCGGGACCGCTCGCTGGCCGCCATGACTGGGCAGGACGTTGGCATCGTCGCGCGCATGTACTCCGCGCTCGTCGAGTGCTTCACTGGCTTTCCAGAGCGTGCCGTGAGGCGGAGTGAGGAAGCCATCAGCCTGGCCCGCGGGTTGGGTCATGCCTTCAGCCTCGCGTTCGCCCTTTACTTCCAGGTCTTCGTGCGGCAGTTCGTCGGCGAGCGGAAAGAAACGCGTGCCTGGGTGGACGAGCTCCTAGCGCTCTGCGAGAAGCAGGGCTTCACGTGGTGGCTCCTCTGCGGCCGGATACAACTTGGCTGGGCGCTGATCGAAGAGCCGGGGCGTGCAGAGGAGGCCTTGTCGCTCATGCGGACCAACCGGGAAGTGCTCGCCGCCAATGGTGCTGTCAATGGGCATAGCCAGTTCCTTTCGTTCGAAGCGCAGTGCCTGCTGCTGGCGGGACGAGGGGAGGAGGCACTGCGTGCGCTGACCATGGCGGCCAGCATCATGCAGCAGGCCCAGGAGACACACTGCGAGCCTGAGCTTCACCGCCTCGAGGGTGAGGCCAAGCTGGCCGCGGGCATGGATGCAAACGGTGCGGAGGCCGAGCGGAGTTTCCGGCAGGCGCTCGAGGTCGCACGCCGCCAGGGCTCGAGGCTGATGGAGCTGCGAGCCGCGACGAGTCTGGCCCGCCTGCTTCAGCACCAGGGGCGGGGCGCCGAAGCGCGAAGCCTGCTCACGGAGCTCTATGGTGATTTCACAGAGGGCTTCCAGATGCCATACCTGCGCGAAGCTCGCGCAATGCTTTCGGCGCTGGACTGATGAATACCCGGACGGTGAGTGAGAGACTCGATGGCAAGCTGCAACTCTTCAGTTCTGGTTACGTCGAGGCCGAGCAGCGGCTGTGGGCCCACCATCATGTCGCTGAGCTCTTCCCGAGCGTCCTCTTCCGCATCCATTGTGAAGCGCGTGCTACCGTACGTCTCATGACGGAGGCCGTGCGGTGCCTGGAGCCCGTTGTTCACGGCGACCCGCTGGCTTCTCAGCTCATCGAATACTTTCGGGAGCACATCCCCCAGGAGACGGGGCACGATGAGTGGATCCTGGAAGCACTGGAGGAGCTGGGTATTCCGCGAGCAAAGGTTTGGGCTTGCCCTCCCCCCCCAACGATCGCCGCGCTCGTGGGCTCGCAGTACTATTGGATCTTCCATCACCACCCCGTGGCGCTCCTGGGGTACATCAAGGTCGTCGAGAGTTCTCCTACGAGCATCCCGTATCTTGAGCAGCTCGCTGAGCGCGCCGGAGTTCCGCTTGCCGCGTTCCGGTTTCATTTCGGCCATGCCCGGCTCGATCCGACACACCAGCGCGAGCTGAACCAACTGCTCGATGCGCTTCCTTTGAAAGCCGAGCAAGAGGCGCTCATCGGCATCAGCGCGGTGCGTACCCTGCATTACGTGTCTCAGGGAGTCGATGAGGTCATCTCGCTCTTCGGCCGCGCGGAGCGCAGCTGGCCCATTCTTCTCTAGCTGTTCATTGCGTTTTCGCAGTGCAAATGTATAGTGTCCACCAGAGAGGAACCTCATGCCTCAGCTTTCGAACTACGAAATTCTGGTCAACGCAGGGTTAATCAAAGAACCCAATGCGAACGATCAAGGCTACTCTCAGCAGAAGTGGGATGACTTCAAAGCCCAGATCAACTCGCTGTCCCAAGCCGAGATCGACGCGATCATCTCGGTGAAACAGAAGCTCGGTCTTTCCGGGCATCTGAACCATGGCATTGTCACGACCGGGTTCTAACGCCTTTGTCAGCTCAATCATCTCAGGGGGCGGCGATGGAGCAACGGCTTCTCGCCAGGGAGAAGGCCAGTCCGAGCGTGAGGCTGGATGCCAAGGTCCGGCTGCTGAGCCTCCAGTTGGAAGAGGCGTACACCAGGTTCTGGAATCATCCGCGCCTTGCGGAGTTCGTCCCGCACCTCCTTTTCCGAATGCACTGCGAGACCCGGGCCGCTGTCCACCTCATGGACGAGGCGCGGCGTCAGCTCTCCCGGATTGCTGAATCCGAGCCGCTCGCCACGGGGCTCATCCGCTACTTCGAGCAACTCAGCCATGAGGAGCAAGGCCATGACGATTGGCTCCTCAATGCGCTCGAGTCCCTGGGAGAGACTCGCGTCGAGGTGCGAGCGCGCATGCCTCCTCCCACGGTCGCGGCGATGATCGGGATGCAGTACTACTGGACCTACCATCATCATCCTGTCGCGCTGCTTGGCTTCATCAAGGTGGTGGAGAACGATCCTTCCTCCGCCGAGCAGATCGAACGAATCAAGAAGCTCACCGGGCTGCCGCGCAATGCCTTCAGCTATCACCTGGGGCACGTTCATCTCGAGGCGCAGCACAACGCATTGCTCGATTCGGTATTGGATTCCTTGCCGCTGACCCCAGAGCACGAGGCGCTCATCGGCATGAATGCGGCCCGGACGATCCACTATATGGCGCAGAGCCTGAACGAGATCATCACCCTGTTCGAAGCCAATCCCAGGGTATCCGCGACGCCCGCCCCCTGACGCCTCGGACAGAACGGGCTTCGGGGCTCGTGGCGCTGCCGCCGTTACAGGCTGCCTGTGGTGCTCGTTTTCAGCTCTGGGCTCAGCTCGCCCCGGAGCCTGAACCTTTCTGTCACCTGCTGGCTGTGCCCCTGCTGCGCGGGAGCGGGCTCCAGAATGAAGTGGGACTGCAGCAGCGGAGCGGTTTCCGCGCTCACCACGATGTCCCAGGGCAGTGCACATGCGCTGAGCTGAGCCGCGGCTCTGGAGGTCGTGCCCACGACATAGCCGGGGCTGCGTGTGGCGACATGGCCGGTGTGAATGCTGGCGCGCACATCTAGCCGCAGGCGGTTGTCTGCCGTGAGCCGCGCATTGTGCCTGCGGACGCCTTGCGCGATCTTCAACGCGGCTTGCGCGGCCTGCTGAGCCCCCTCCAGGAGGCTGGTTCTGAAACCGAAGTAGAGGAGGATCTGATCGCCCAGGACCCCGCCGAGGCTGCCTCCAAGAGAGCGCCCGATATCGGTACAGAGCTGCTGCCCGAGCCGGACGAACTCGTCACTCTCCTCCATGTCGATTCCGGCCGCCGAGGAGGAGGAGACAGTGAACGTGCAACACAGGGCAGCCACCTGGCGCCGATCGCCCTCCTGTTTGAGCGGTTGCCCACCACCGGCCGGCTCCGGGAGCACGGCTTCAGGAGGAGGCTGCCACGTGATGGTCCGAAGCACCTTCTCGTCGTTGCGCGGTACCGCCAACTCCGGGGCAGCAACGGCCGAGCAGTGAGCCTCCTGGTTGCCGAGCTTCAAGTCACGAAGATCGCACGCCTCAATCTCCTGGAGCAGTGCTTCCCCTTTCAGCTTCTCGCGCGCCTGCACATCCTTGTCCAGCACCCGGGCACGGATCCTGCCAAGCAGATGCGCTTCCAGGGCCGGAGGCATGCGGATGGGGGCTGGGCCAAGTTGTTGGGTGACGATCTCCTCGAGAGTCCGGCCGCGGATTGGCCGCACTCCGGTAAGGCACTCGAGGAAGATCAGCCCCCAGGAGAAGAGGTCGGACGCGGGGGTCGAGCTCAGATGGCGGAGCTGCTCAGGCGCCGCGTAAACTGGCGTGCCAAGCAGCTCGCGTGTGCCCGTGAGCTTGCTGTGCTCCTGAAGCTCGGGGCCATGCAGCAGCGTTCCGAGTCCGAAGTCGAGCACCAATGCGTTCGAGCGGGCACCAGTCGTGGTCACCATGATGTTGTGGGGCTTGAGGTCCCGGTGAACCACTCCGTGGGAGTGGGCACAGCTCAACGCATCGAGGACCTGCAACATCAGGCGCCGGGTTTCAACGGGCTCGAGCGCGCGTTGCTTCGCGAGAAGCGCCGCGAGATTCTGGCCGGGGATGTACTCGAAGGCAGCGTAGGCGTTGCCATCCTCCATGATGCCGGAGTCGATGAGCCGGATGATGTTGGGGTGGTGGAGCTGAGCGCATAGCCGCATCTCCCGCTGGAAACGGGCCATCTGGCGCTTTCGGGTGTCGTCGTTCAGCCCAGGCAGCCCATGCAGCATTTTGATGGCCACAGGCTGGCCTGTCGTGAGCTGTCGGGCTTTATAAACGACACCAAAGCCTCCTCGGCCCAGCTCGGACAGAATCTCGTAGCGATCCAGAGGCATTTGAATTCCAGTGCATCTGTGAGTTTACCCTGGAAACAAAATGCCGCAAGCTGGCCCCTCGTTCAGCCCAGGCGGGGCAAGTGCAACCCGCTGGCGCGCCGTGGAGCCCCATGCGAAGCGCGAAGCGCTGCCCAGCTGCTGGTATGCCAGGCCGGGTTCTGAGCCCAGGCAATGTCAGATCCTCGCCCTAATCAGGCGAGCGTCATGCATGCCTTCCAGCCGACCTCAGACAACTCCGTTGTGCTCTCGCCCGCGGAGGGCGAGCGGCTTGCCGCCTTCCTCGCCTCGCACGCACGAAACCCCTACGCGGCGCCCCAGAGCATGGAGGACTTCATCGCCGAGTCCATCCTCGTCACCCAGGCGCTCCCCGCGCGCTGCCTCGCGGCCCTCAAGCGCTTTCGCACCCACGGCAACCCCGACGGCGCGCTGCTGATCCGCGGGCTTCCCATCCACGACGGCCGCCTTGGGCCGACGCCTCCCCACTGGTCGCTCGAGGCGCAGCGGAAGAACTCGTATGAGACAGAGCTGTGCCTCGTCGGCTGCTCGTCCCCGCTGGGCGAGGTGTACAGCTTCCTCAGCCAGCACGGAGGCAACCTGATTCAGAACATCGTCCCCGTCCCAGGCGACAGCCACGAGCAGGTGGGCACCAGCAGCCGGGTGTTCCTCGAATGGCACGTCGAGGACGCGTTCACCGAGCTGCGCGCCGACTTCCTGGGGCTGCTCTGCCTGCGTTCGAACCCGGAGGCGGTTACCTCGTTCGCCTCGGTCCGGAGAATCGACATCCCGGAGCCTCACCGGAGCGTGCTCTTCGAAGAGCGCTTTCTGATCGGTGTGGATGGCGCGCACGCCACCTCGGGCGAGCGGTGCGCATGGTCACCGGGAGCCGTTCTCCACGGGGATCGTCACGACCCGCTGTTGCGATTCGACCTGCTCTTCATGAAACCCCGAGAGGGAGATGCCGAGGCGGCTGCCGCGTTCGACACCCTCGCCGCCCGCCTCAAGAGCGAGGCACGCGCGCTCGTGCTCGAGCCCGGGGATCTGCTCTTCCTGGACAACCGCCGCGTCATCCATGCGCGCTCGGCCTTCACACCGCGGGGGGACGGCACGGACCGCTGGCTCCAGCGGGTGATCCTCACTTCGGACCTGCGAAAGCTGAGCGGGGTGCGCCGCCGCGGGCTGAGAATTCTCGATGTCCTCGCATGAGCCCCCACCTGCCCGGCGCACCTACCGCAAGAGAACTGTCATGAGCTTCGAAGACGGCAGCATCGATCTGCAGAGCGACACGGTCACCCGGCCCACCCCGGCGATGCGCGAGGCCATGGCGCGCGCCGAGGTGGGCGACGATGTCTATGGAAATGACCCGACCGTCAATCGGCTGCAGGCCATGGCCGCGGAGCGGACCGGTCACGAGGCCTCGCTGTTCATGGCCTCCGGGACGATGGCCAACCTCGTCGCGTTGCTCGCCCACGGTGAGCGGGGCGCCGAGATCATCGTCGGCAGTCAGTCCCACATCTACCTCTGGGAGACCGGAGGCATGTCCGCACTGGGGGGGCTTCACGCCCGCACCGTGCCCAACCAGCCCGACGGGACGCTGCGGCTCGAGGAGCTCGAGGCGGCGATCCGGCCCGACGACATCCACTGTCCTCGCACGCGGCTGATCTGCCTGGAGAACACCCACAGCGCCTCGGGGGGCGTGCCGCTCACGGCGGAGTACACGCGCCAGGTGGCGGCGCTCGCGCATGCGCGGGGGCTGAGGCTGCACATTGACGGGGCCCGGCTGTTCAACGCCTCGGTAGCGCTGGGCACTGACGCGCGCGAGCTCGCCAGCGCGGCGGACTCGGTGATGTTCTGCCTCTCCAAGGGGCTCTCGGCGCCGGTGGGCTCGATGCTCTGCGGCTCACGCGCGTTCATCGAGGAGGCGCGGCGCTACCGCAAGCAGGTGGGCGGGGCGATGCGGCAGGTGGGCGTCCTCGCGGCGGCGGGCATCGTGGCGCTGGAAGCCATGGTGGACCGGCTGGCCGAGGATCATGCGCTGGCGCGAGCACTCGCCGAGGGGCTGTGCACCGTGCCCGGAGTCCTGCTCGCCGAGGGCAAGCCCGCGACCAACATGGTCTATTTCTCCCTGGCCTCCTCGGTGAAGCTCACGGACAGCGCGTTCCTGGAGCGTCTGCGCGACCGCGGAGTGCTCGTGCTCCAGGAGGAGCCACGGCGGTTCCGGCTGGTGACGCATGCCTGGATCAGCCGGCAGGACATCCCCCGGGCGGTGGACGCGATCCGCGACGTGCTCGCGCGGCAGGAGCCGGTATGATCTCCATTGACCTCACGGGCAAGAAGGTCCTCGTCACCGGAGCCTCCCGCGGCATTGGCTTCGCCGTCGCTCACGGCTTCATGCGAGCGGGCGCCTCGGTGACGATCCTCTCCGAGGACGCCACGATCCACGAGGCCGCCGAGCGCCTCTCCGCCGAGTTTGACCGTCCTGTGGGCGCGGAACTCTGCGACATCGCGGACTCCTCCGCGGTGGCGCGAGTGGTGGGTGGGCTCGGCCCCCTCGACATCCTCATCAACAACGCCGGCCTCGAGCTCATCACTCCACTCGACGCTCCCGCCGAGGAGGTAGACCGCGTCTGGCGCCGCATCCACGACATCAACGTCCTCGGCTCTACGTGGGTGACACGCGAGGCCATCAAACAGATGCGCTCCGGGGCCCGCATCGTGTTCACCGCCTCCTCCTGGGGCCGTCAGGGCGTGAGCCAGTTCGGCGCGTACGCCTCGTCGAAGCATGCCATCCTGGGACTGGTCCGCTGCTTCGCCCGCGAGCTTGGCCGCCGAGGCATCACAGTGAACGGCGTCTGTCCGGGCTGGGTGCGCACCGTGGCGGCGATGCGCTCCTGTCAGGAGATGAGCCGGCGCTCCGGCCGCAGCCAGGAGGCCCTCATCGGCGACGTCATCGCCGCGCAGTGCATGGATGGGCTGATGGAGCCGGAGGACGTGGTGGGGCTCTACCTCTTCCTCGCCTCGGAGCTGGCCGCCTCCATCACCGGCCAGAACATCTCCATCGATCGCGGCGAGGTGATGTCGTGAGCGAGTTCGCGTTCCCCGCGGGGCCTGGCGCAGTGGGGGCCGGTGAATCAACGGCAGAGCGCGCGGATCCTCTGCTCGAAGTCCGGGAACTCCTTAAGCAGCGCACGCAGGGCGTGCACCCTCCCCCATCCTGGTGGATACACTCCACCGCCAAATCTCTTTCTCTCAGGATGGTGGGATGCGTCAGAAGTCTCGGTGGGTGAGTTCGCTGGTGCTGGTGTGGCTGTGGGGTTGTGGCGCGGTGGAGCTCGAGGACATGGAGGCTCCCGTCCTCTTCGTGTCGGCTCCGCATCCGTCGGCCTGGGCGTTCGCGCCGCTGCAAATCTCCGTCGGAGAGGCGGGAGAGAACTGCCCGGACCTGTCGGACGACATGAAGGCGTTCTTCAACGACAGCGAGGTGCCGTTGACCACCGTGGGCGGTTGGTACGATGGCAGCTTCATGGGGCCCAGTGCCGGGTGCCGCCATTCCCTCTATTCGGCCGAGGCCAGCGCTCTGCCGCCCGGGCTGGGGGAGGCGCTGACCCGCATCCGCATCACCGAGGGAGACACGACGCTCCATGCGGAGGCCCAGGATCTCTGTGCGCCCCGGCGCATCTCGGTGCGCTCACCCGCGGATGGGGTGCTGCGCCAAGGCGACACGGTGGTGCTCGAGTGGCAGCCCGCGAATGATGCGCTGCACGTCAAGGACATCGCCGTGCAATTCACCAATGGCGCTGGGTTCAAGGAGGGCTATTCGCTGGTCAGCACCACGCTCAACTCTCTGCAGTTGGAAGGCAACCTCCTGCGCTTCGTGATGCCGCCGCTGCCCACGGCCTTCGAAGGACCAGCAGAGCTGATGTTCACCGGCAGTAGCACCGTGCCGCGCATGTTCATCCCTCAAGCGACGCGGTGCGAGGGCTTCGTGGAGTGCGTCTTCGACTGCTCGTACCCGGAGGTCCCGTACGCACTCAACGTGACGCTGCAGTACCGGTGAGCCTCCAGGCTCACGGCTTTCTTCTTTCTGGATGAGTGGAATCCGGGGTGGCAGCGAGCGTGCTGGGGCCTGGGACGGGGAGCCCCACGCTCCATGCCACCTGCCCGTCAGGCCAGGTGCCCTGCCAGGCCCGCGAGCCTCATGCGATGCTGGGGCTCATGGATGTGTATGGATTCATGAAGCGGCCGCTTTCTCTTCTCGTGGTGGTGGGCACGCTCGCGGTGCTCACGGGCTGCGGTTCCTCCGAGCCTCTCGGGGACCCCACGCCGGACGCGGGCAGCCCGGACTCGGGGCTGCCGGGCGATGACAAGCCCGGCGACAGGCCCGACGCCGGCCCGGGAGATGGCGGCAGCGTGCCGGGCAATACGCTGACGTGGTACCGCGACGTGCTGCCCATCGTTCAGACACAGTGCCAGGAGTGCCACGCGGCCGGGGGCGTCGCGCCCTTCTCCCTGGAGTCGTACGCCGACGCGAAGCAGATGCACGCGTCCGTGGCCAGCGCCGTGGCCGGCCGCCGCATGCCGCCGTGGATGGCGGACGAGAGCTGCGTCTCGTACACGGACACGCGGCGGCTCACGCAGGCGGAGATCGACACCCTGGTCACCTGGTCCGAGACCGGAGCCGCCGAGGGCAACCCGGCCGATGCCCCGCCGCCGCCGGTGCGCTCCGGCGGGCTGCCCTGGGTGGACATGACGCTCGACCCGGGCGCCGACTACACGCCCCGCACCGACGTGCCGGATGACT
>DASVVJ010000138.1:0-2696 GCA_036389955.1 Myxococcaceae bacterium | reverse complement strand
CGAAGAGGATGGCCTGCATCATGCTCACGTCGGTGGTGGCCTCGAAGGGGTAGTGGCCCGTGAGCAGCTCGTACAGGACGACGCCCAGCGCGTACACGTCCGCGCGCCGGTCGAGCTGCTGGCCCTGGAGCTGCTCCACCGGCATGTAGGCGATCTTCCCCTTGATGAGGCCCGTCTTCGTCTTGTGACTCTGGTTGGCGGCCTTGGCGATGCCGAAGTCCACCACCTTCACGGCGCCCTGGCGCGAGACGAGCACGTTGTCGGGGCTGATGTCGCGGTGGATGAGCCCCAGCAGCTCACCGGTGCCCGGGTCGGCGAAGTCATGGGCGAAGGCGAGGCCCTCGCAGGCGGAGGCGATGAGCCGGGCGCACACGGCGGGAGGCAGCGCCAGTCCCTGGCTCACGGCGCGCTTGAGGAGCACGCGCAGGTTGGGCCCGTCGATGTACTCCATGGCGAGGAAGTACGCGCCGTCCGCCTCACCGAAGTCGAAGATCTGAACGATGTTGGGGTGGTTGAGCTGGGCGGCGAGCTTGGCCTCGGAGAGGAACATCTCCACGAAAGTGGGATCCTCGGCCATGTGCGGGAGGATGCGTTTGACGACCAGCGTCTTCTCGAAGCCCATGGGGCCGGCGGCCTTGGCGAGGAACACCTCGGCCATGCCGCCGGTGGCGAGCTTGCGGATCAACTGGTACTTGCCGAGTTGCTGCGTCACGAGCCGAGACCTCCTCGAGGCGGGGGCACGGTGGCACAAACCCGGGGCAAAGGGGAATGCGGTACCTGAGGAGTCGTTGACCCGATTGCCTGCCCGGCTGGGGCTCTAGCGGATCCAAAACGGTCACGCCAGCTTCAACGCATGGCGCTGCACGCCTGAACCCTCATGAAATAGACGGACAGGCATGCGGCCCATAGCATCCCCGCCCATGCGTCGTTCGCAATGCCCTGGCTATTGGATGATGGCTGCCTGTCTGCTGACCGTGGGGCTCATGTCTCGCACGGCCCAAGCGCAGGATGACTTTGACCGCTACCTGAGCTCGGCGGTGCAACTCTATGAGAGCCTGGACTACGAGGATGCGCTGCAGCAGATCCAGCGTGCCAAGCAGCTCGCGCGGGGCATCAAGCAGGACGTCGCGGTCGCGCTCCACGAAGGCATCATCCTGGCGGCGATGGGCCGGGAGGAGCCATCTGAGGTGGCTTTCCGGAGGGGGTTGACGCTCGAGCCAGAGGCGACACTGCCGTTCAAGGTCCCCCCCAAGGTGGAGCGCTCGTTCAAGAAGGTGCGTGCCAGCGTCAAGAAGCCGTCGCCTGACGGTGGCCGTCGTATCCAGCCGCCACCGCCGCCGCCTGATCCTCTGGTGGAGAATTTCCCCAGGCCTCCGGATCCGAAACCGGGAAAGAAGAAGGAGACGGATGATAGGCCCGTGAAGCCACCTGAGCCGCCGAACCTGGTGGAGCCCATTGTGACACCTCCCGCTCCCTCTGTGCTGACATTGGAGGCGAGTGAGCGCTCACGGGTCCCGGTGGTGCCGGTGGCGCTCGCGGGGGCGGGCGTGGTCGCGGCGGGGGTGGGCGCGTGGTTTGGAGTGCAATCGAAGTCCAACCTGCGGGAGGTGGAGAACAAGCTCGCGGGAGGGCCGGTGCCATCGCAGTCGGAGGCCTCCGCGGTGCGAGCGCAGTTGGACGATGCGAGAGGCCAGGCGCGGGTGGCCAACGTGCTCTTCGGCACGGCGGCGGCAGCGGTGACGGGAGCCATCGTCACGTATCTGTTCCTGGGCGACGACACGAAGTCTGAGACGCAGGAGGCACGCTGATGCGCCACATGGCTGGATGGGTGAGTGCGTTGTGGCTCGTCGTGGGCTGCACCGTGCCGGCAGTGGGCGAACTGCCAGGTACGTGCCGGAGCGACGAGGACTGCCCCTCGGGTGCGCTCTGCGATGAGGGTTCGGGCATCTGCCATGCGGCGGACGTGGAATTGCCCGATGGTGAGGCGTGTACGCCCGCTTGTGCGGAGTATGAGGCCTGTACCCTCAGGGGTTGCCAACCTCGCTTCACAGGGCTGAATATCTTGTCTCCCGACGACGGCACGGTGCTGTCCGGCAGCACGGATGGCGGGGTGGACGGAGGCGGGGCCGTACAGGTGGTGGCCGAACTCATGGCCAACCCCCTCTTCACCACGACGCAGTTCCCCCCCTCGCTCTCCTTCAGTGCGTCCCTGTCCGGCAGCGGTGAGGCGGGCACGTTTGGGGCTGTGACTCGTGATGGGGGGCGCTACAGCGTGCCTTGGACACCTCCGATGGTGCAGGGGCTGGTCACGCTGACTGCGGCTCACCCGAATCCAGCCGTGGGACTGAGCGACACGGTAAACGTGACGGTGGACTCGGCAGCGCCGACTTTCACCATCGCCTTCTCTGCACCGGCTGCGCGCGCACAGGCAAGCCCTGTCCAGGCCAGCCAGCAAGATCCTGCGGGTGGATATGAGTTGGCATTTCGCCGGGATGAATCGGTCACGGTGACCATCTCGGCGAATGAGGCCATCAGCAGAGCGAGCCTGACGGTTATTGGCATCGGGCCTGCTGGAGCGACTGGTCAGGCACAACCACCCGTGATCTTGCAACCCGGGGGCACGTGTCCTGGCACCCCTGCTTTCTGCAGCACTGTGACGGTAGACCTGTCCGTACCGGAGATGAGGGACTTCCGGG
>DASVVJ010000137.1:0-5292 GCA_036389955.1 Myxococcaceae bacterium | reverse complement strand
CTGGAACGTACGCGCGCTCTGCTGACAGAGGCCGGGTTCCGGGTGGTGCCGCTCACGCGCTTCGACGCGGTGGTGCCGCTGTTCGAGGTGATCCGCCCTGACGCGGTGATGCTCGCCGCGCAGCCGCCCGACTATGGCGCGGTGATGGCGGTGCGCCGGTTGCGGCAGATCGACCGGGGCACGGTGCCTCTGTTCTATCTGGTGGACTCGAATGACCCGGCGGCCTGGCGCTTCTGCCTGGAGAAGGGCCAGTGTGTGGACCTGGTGCCGCGCTCCAGTTCGGCGGCGGAGCTGGGAGTGAAGCTGCACTCGCAGTTGCGGCTGCGCTCCGCGGTGCTGCGTGCCGCGGAGGGCACGGACACCGGCTCGGCGCTGGTGCTGCATGATCCGCTGACGGGGCTGTACAACAAGCCCTTCCTGCTGTCGACCATCGGGCTGGAGATGCGGCGCGCGGAGCGCTACGGCGGGGGGTTCGCGGTGGTGGCCTGCGCGCCCCAGGGGTTCAAGGCTTTCCGAAAGCAGCACGGCAAGCCTATGGCGGACCGGATGTTGGTCTACACCGCGGTGGTGTTGGGCCAGACGGTGCGCGAGTCGGATGTGGTGGCACGGGTGTCGGATGACGAGTTCGTCATGTTGATGCCCGCCATGGCCATGGAGTCGCTGCAGCCCATGATGGAGCGCCTGTCGGCTCGGTTCGAGCTGGCGCGCTTCCAGGTGGACGGCAGGGAGCTGCGCACGTCGTTGTCGCTGGGAGCGGTGTGCTTCCCGGACATGGTGGGAGCTCCCGCGGTGCTGCTGAGCACCGCGCTTCAAGAGATGCGCCGGTCGCGCGAGGTGCGGCGGCCGGAGCTGGGCGTGAACCGGATGTCGGTATGACGAGGGTGGCACCTGCCAGTCGCAGGTAGCACCTTTCTCATCAGGGCGAGGGAGACGGGGATGGATCGGATCGCGGTACTGGTGGTGGACGACGAGGAGTCGGTGCGCACGTTCCTGGCGGAGTTGCTCGGGAGCGCGGGATACCAGGTGCGGTGCGCGGGGAGCGGCGCGCAGGCCCTGGAGATGCTGGAGGGGGGCTCTTTCGACGCGGTGCTGCTGGACGTGGTGATGCCGGAGATGAGTGGCCTCGAGGTGCTGCGGCACTACCGTGCCAAGGGCGGCGCGGCGCCGGTCATCGTCCTGTCGGCCCTGGCGGGCGCGGACGACGCGGTGCGGGCGCTGAAGATGGGCGCCAGCGACTACCTGTCCAAGCCGTTCGGCAACGACGAGCTGGAGGACGTGCTGGCGCGTGCGCTGGGCACGCGGGCTCCGGCGCGGCAGGCCATCGCGCCCCGGCCGAATCGGGCGGTGGCGCCGGTTGCGGCGGAGAGCGCTGGCGAGCAGCGGGTGCTGATCTCCACCGCACCCGCGATGCGCCGGGCATGCGCGCTGGTGGAGCGCATCGCCGACACGGACGTGCCGGTGCTGCTGCTGGGCGAGTCGGGCACGGGTAAAGAGGTGATTGCCCGGGAGATCCACGCGCGCAGCCAGCGGCGCAACAAGCCCTTCATCAAGGTGAACTGCGCGGCGCTGCCGGGCGAGCTGCTGGAGAGCGAGCTGTTCGGCCACGAGCGCGGTGCCTTCACGGGTGCCACGGCGGAGAAGCCGGGCAAGTTCGAGCTGGCCGACCAGGGCACCATCTTCCTGGACGAGATCGGCGAGATGGCGATCCGGCTGCAGGCCAAGCTGCTCCAGGTGTTGCAGGACGAGGAGTTCTTCCGCGTCGGCGGCAAGAAGAGCGTGCGCGTGGACAGCCGCGTGGTGGTGGCCACCAACCGCGATCTGGAGAAGGAGATCGCGCTGGGCAACTTCCGCGAGGACCTGTACTACCGCCTCAACGTGGTGGCCATTCGTCTGCCGGCACTGCGCGAGCGCATGGAGGACGTGGTTCCGCTGACGGACCACTTCCTCAAGAAGTACGGCAAGCAGTACATCTCCGGCGTGTCGGAGCTGCCCACCGAGGTGCTCAAGGCCTTCACCGAGTACGACTGGCCGGGCAACGTGCGCGAGCTGGAGAACATGGTGCGCCGGCTGTGCGTGCTGAAGGATCCGACGTTGGTGCTGGACGAGCTGCGCTCGGGCCGTACGCCCGCGAGCGCTCCTTCGCTGCCCACCTCGTACGCGGGTGGAGACGAGCACGCGCCCGCGCCGCGCGCTCCGGAGCCGGAGCCGGTGCGCATGCCGGCGGTGGCCTCGCCGGCGGCTGCGTCCTCGGTGCAGGTGCTGGAGATGCCGCCGCGGGGTGGGGCGCCCGTGGTGCCGACGGTGGACGTGCCGGTGAACCACATGTCGCCGCGCTACGCCAACCCGTTCGACATTCCGCAGCCGCCTCCGCCGCCTCCGAGCATGCCGTTGGGGGAGATGTCGCTCAAGGACATCGGCAAGCGGGCGGCGATGCTGGCTGAGCGCGAGGCCATCCTCGCGATGCTCCAGCGCACCGCGTGGAACAAGCGCAAGGCAGCGAGCAAGCTGCGCATCAGTTACAAGGCGCTGCTCTACAAGATCAAGGAGTGCGGCATCGTGGACCCTCGCGCCAGCGCGGAGTTCTGATATGGCACCGGGGGCATGAGTCCGCCCCTGGTGCTGCTGGGTTCCGGCTACACGCTCACGCGGCTGGCACTGGCGCGTGCGCGTGAGGGCCGTCAGGTGATCGCCACGACGCGGGATGCTCAGCGCCGCTCCGAGTTGGAGCGCGCGGGCGCCCGCGTCTGTCTTTTGGAAGAGGCCCTCGCCCAGGCGGAGGGTGCTCACGTGGTCCACTCCGTTCCTCCGGATGCGGGGCTCGATGCCCGGATCGCTCAGGCTCTGAGCCAGCACCGGCCTGCGCGGCTCGTCTACCTGTCCTCCACCGGGGTGTACGGCGCCACGCGGGGAGAAGTGGACGAGGACACTCCGGTGGAACCCTCGAGCCCCGCCGGGCGGGGCCGCCTCGAGGCGGAGGCGCTCTTCCGTCCCCTGGGGGCCGTGGCGCTGCGCATCGCCGGCATCTATGGCCCGGGGCGCGGCATGCATGCGCGGATGCTGGCCGGGACCCACCGGCTGCCGGAGGGCGGCGGAGGGCGCATCTCTCGCGTACACGTGGAGGATCTGGTGGAAGCGATCCACGTGGCGCTGGAGCGGTGCGAGCCTGGCGGTGTGTACTGCGTGGCCGATGATCGGGCCGCGACGCAGGGAGAGACCGCGGCCTGGCTCTGTGCGCGCCTGGGGCTGCCCCTGCCGCCCACCGTTCCCCTGGCGAGCCTGCACGAGACGCTCCGGGGGGATCGCTTCGTGAAGAACACCCGGCTCAAGGCGCTGGGCTGGAGTCTCCGCTACCCCGACTACACTGTGGGTTTCGCCGCGGTGCTCGAAGTGGAGGGGATCCCTCAATCTTCCCGGTGAGGCGATCACATAAGTGGGACTGTTGGCTGGGACGTGACACGTCGGGCTGGCGCCTTTTCAGCGAACGCGGCGCCTGTCAGGCTCAGCCGCTCCCCCCGTGGCTCGGCTGACCGAGAGGCCATGCATGTCACACAAACTGCTCGCGGCGTTCAATGAAGGCGTGAACCGCTCGATGGCAGGGGACCACCCGTCCGCGATCCAGGCCTTCGACAAGGTGCTGAGCGAGGATCCCCGCCATGGTCCCGCGCTGAGCGCCAAGGGTTTCTCGCTCTCCCGGCTGGGGCGGCCCAGCGAGGCGCTCAAGTGCTTCGAGCGTGCCATCGAACTGGAGCCCGCGCTGGCGGACAACTACCGCAACGCCGCGCTCTGCCAGCTCGAGCTGGACGAGCCCGAGACGGCCTCCACGCTGCTGGAGCGCGCCTTCCAGCTCAACGCCGAGCCCTCGTACCGCGAGGCCACGGCGGTCGAGATCTTCGGCCTGGGCCAGGCGCTGCTGGCGCGTGGTCCCCGCCGGCTGGACAAGGCTCGCTACCGGCATGCCCGCCATGCCTTCGAGCTGGCGCTCGAGTACCACCCTGGCTACATCGAAGCGGCCCGGGCGCTGGCGGACGTCTGGTCTCACCTGGGAGACGCCGAGCGAAGCAGCCACTACACGCACCTGGCTGCCCGCCTGCGTCCCGTGGGCTGAGCGGGCCGGGTGAGGGTTGTTACCCTCAGGGGGACAACCCAACTGCTCGGGGGCGTGTGAATGATCGTGATGCTCGAGCCGGACTCGCCCGAGTCCACGGTGAACGCGGTTCTGCAGATCGCCGCTCAGTACAAGGGCATTACCCCGAAGACGCACGTCATCGAGGGCGCCGAGTACACCGTCACGGAGATCTACCTGCTGGGGCCCACCGCGCAGGTCCCCGCTGAACCCTTCAAGCAGATTCCCGGCGTGCGCCAGGTGGTGCGCGTGTCCGAGAAGTACCGCGTCATCGGGCGCCACGGCGGCAAGCGGGAGACGCCGATGGGGTTCGAGTACAACGGCGTCACCTTCGATGAGCGCAGTGTGAATCTCTTCGCGGGCCTGTGCGCGGTGGACACGCGCGAGAGTGTGGACGCGATGATGGCGGCGCTGGCCCGCTGCGGCATCCGCACCACGCGCATGGGGGCGTACAAGCCGCGCACCAGCCCGTATGAGTTTCAAGGGCTGGGGGCAGCGTGCCTGCCGTGGGTGTTCGAGCTGGCGGGCAAGCACGGCATCAAGGTGGTGGCCATGGAGGTCACCCACCCACGCCACATCGACGAGATCCGCGAGGCCCTGGAGGCCTCGGGCAACGCCACGGGCGTCATGCTGCAGGTGGGCACGCGCAACGCGCAGAACTTCGAGCTGCTCAAGCAGGTGGGGCAGCAGAAGGTGTTCCCGGTGCTCTTCAAGCGCGGCATGGGCATCACGCTGGAGGAGTCGCTCAACGCCTGCGAGTACGTGGCGAGCGAGGGCAACCCGAAGATCGTCTTCTGTCTGCGCGGAGTGAAGACGCACTTGGGAGAGCCGCACCGGAACATGGTGGACTTCGCGCACGTACCGGTGGTGCGTCGGCTCACGCGGCTGCCGGTGTGCGTGGATCCCTCGCACGCGGTGGGCCGGGCCGAGGCGGGGCCGGACGGGCTGCCGGACATCTTCCACGCGATCGGGCAGGGGCTGATCGCCGGGGCCTCGATGGTGCTGGTGGACTTCCACCCGTTCCCTGAGCAGGCGCTGTGTGATGGGCCTCAGGCGCTGCGGCTGGAGCAGCTGTCCGCGCTGCAGCGCTACACGCGCCTCGTCCGCGACGCGTACGAGCAGGCGGTGCGCAGCGGAGACGGGCTGCAGCCTCAGTCGGCGACGCGGTA
>DASVVJ010000136.1:0-6009 GCA_036389955.1 Myxococcaceae bacterium | reverse complement strand
TCCGTCGCGCTCACACCAGCATCTTCAGCCGCGTCTCCTGCACCGGCTCACTGGAGGCCGTGGGCTTCTCGCGCTCGACGGAGCGCAAGAGCCGCAGGATGGCCGGGCCCAGCACGTCCAGCTCGGTGGACACGTACATCTCCGTGCCGAACCGGAGAATGGTCTGTGTCTGCTCCTTCAGGATGCGCTCATCCTGCCTGAAGATGTGGAGCGCCACCGGCGTGAGGAACGGCTTCACCAGCCAGTGCGGAATCGGCAGCCGGAACGTCACCACCGCGTAGATGAGCGTGTCCCAGTCGGACACCGGCGTCATCGCCGACGTCACCATCAGGTGGCTGTCGTCCCCGATGCGGTACTCCACCTGCGCCAGCGACGGCAGCAGGAACCGATCGAAGTGCTGCACCACCCCGCCGCCCGGCGCCAGCACCTTGCCCACCAACCCCTTGGGGCGCGGCTCGCCGATGTACTCCGCCTCGACGCGATCCGAGCCGCGCCGCACCACCACCTCGATCTCGTTGCTCTTCTGCGCCGTGCGGAACAGGCCGCCGTGCAGAAACGCCGTGTGCGGCACGTCCAACGTGTTCTCCAGCGCCGCGTGCAGCGAGCCCGGCGCCCGCACCAGCCGGCGCACCGTGCTGTAGCCCCGCGCGTCCAGCAGCGGGAAGCGGTAGGGCTCGGAAGTGGGCTCCACTCCTGGCGTCGAGTACACCCAGACGAAGCCGTCCTGCTCGCGCACCGCGTACGAGGCGGCGCAGCGGGCCTTGGCCCGGGTGTCTCCAAACAGCCCGGGAATGGCACGGCACTCGCCCGCCGCGTCGAACGTCCACCCGTGGTAGCCACACTGGAGCTGGCCGCTCACCACCCGTCCCAAAGACAGGGGCACGTTGCGGTGCGGGCAGCGGTCCAGCAGCGCCGCGGGCTGGCCTCCCACTCCCCGGAAGAGCACCAACTGCGTGCCCTGCAGGGTGCGGGCGATGGGCTTGTGGCCCAGCTCGCGCGACGCACAGAGAATGAACCAGCTGTGCGGCAGCCGGACCACCGAGATGTTTCCGGCCGGCGCCCCCGGTGCTCGCGTCTCCTCGCGGGAACTCATCCTTCCCAGTCTAGCGGGCCCCGGCCTCCGGCGCTGGGAAAGCTCCCCGCCCCTCCCTTTCGTTCACCAGGCGACGCCGCATTGCGCCCTTGGACACCGTTGCTGCGCGGAACCCTCACCCCGGCCCTCTCCCGAAGGGAGAGGGGGACGTGGGCGGCTTAGAGCGGCAGCCGTCGCAGCCGCAGCGCGTTGGCGATGACCGAGACGGAGGACAGGCTCATCGCCGCGCTGGCGAACATCGGGCTGAGCAGCAGCCCGAACACCGGGAACAGCGCCCCGGCCGCCAGCGGCACGCCCAGCAGGTTGTAGAAGAAGGCGAAGAACAGGTTCTGCCGGATGTTGCGTAGCGTGGCCTGGCTGAGCCTCCGGGCCCGGGCGATGCCGCGCAGGTC
Source organism: Myxococcaceae bacterium (assembly GCA_036389955.1). Lineage (GTDB taxonomy): Bacteria > Myxococcota > Myxococcia > Myxococcales > Myxococcaceae > DATHBR01. The sequence goes on along the minus strand of DASVVJ010000136.1, from coordinate 4,524 downwards.
TCCCTTCACCAGCGTCACCCCCGCGCTCTCCATGGCGATGTCCGTGCCCGTGCCCATGGCGATGCCCACGTCCGCCTGGGCCAGCGCCGGCGCGTCGTTGACGCCGTCTCCCGCCATCGCCACCACCCGGCCCTCCGCCTGGAGCCGCTTCACCACCTCGCCCTTGGCCTCGGGCAGCACCTCGGCGATCACCTCGGCGATGCCCAGCTTGCGCGCCACCGCCTCCGCCGTGGTGCGGCTGTCTCCCGTGAGCATCACCACGCGCAGTCCCTCACCGCGCAGCAACGCGAGCGCCTCGGGCGTGGAGACCTTGATGGGATCCGCCACCCCCAGCAGCCCCGCGGGACGGCCGTCCACCGCCACGAAGACCACCGTCTGCCCCTCGCGCCGCATCGCCTCGGCCAGATTGGCCAGCTCGCCGGCGTCCACCTCCAGCGCGGACAGCAGCGCCGCGTTGCCCAGCCCCACCGTGGCCCCGTCCACCCGCCCGGTGACGCCTTTGCCCGTGAGCGAGCGGAAGTCGCTCACCTGCGCCAGCACCACGCCGCGCTGCTGGGCTCCAGCAACGATGGCGGCGGCCAGCGGGTGCTCACTGCCTCGCTCCAGGCTCGCGGCCAGCCGCAGCAGGCGCGCCTCGTCCAGGCCCGCCGCCGGCACCACGGACACCAGCTTCGGCTTGCCCTCGGTGAGCGTGCCCGTCTTGTCCACCACCAGCGTATCCACCTGCTCCAGCCGCTCGAGCGCCGCCGCGTCCCGGATGAGCACGCCCACCTGCGCTCCGCGGCCCGTGCCCACCACCACGGAGATGGGCGTGGCCAGCCCCAGCGCGCACGGGCAGGCGATGATCAGCACCGCCACCGCGTTCACCAGCGCGTATGCCAGGCGCGGCTCCGGCCCCCACACGCCCCAGACGAGGGCGGTGAGCACCGCCACCGCGATGACCGCGGGCACGAAGATGGAGGACACCGTGTCCGCCAGCCGCTGAATGGGCGCACGGGTGCGCTGGGCCTCGCTCACCCGCTGGACGATGCGGGAGAGCAGCGTGTCCCGGCCCACGCGCTCGGCGCGCATGATCAGGCTGCCCGTGCCATTGACGGTGCCCCCGGTCACCTTGGCACCTGGCGCCTTCTCCACCGGCAGGGACTCGCCCGTCACCATGGATTCGTCCACCGCGCTCTCGCCTTCCAGCACCACGCCGTCCACTGGTACTTTCTCGCCCGGACGCACGCGCAGCCGCTCTCCGGGGTGCACGTGGGCCAGGGGCACGTCCTCCTCGCCGCCATCCTCGCGGAGACGCCGGGCCGTAGCGGGCGCCAGGCTCAGCAGAGCACGCAGCGCTCCCGAGGTGGCTCGGCGCGCGCGCAGTTCCAGCACCTGGCCCAGCAGCACCAGGGTGGTGATGGCCGCCGCCGCCTCGAAGTAGACGGGGATGGCGCCCGAGTGGCCGGTGAAGGCGTGGGGCAGCGTGCCGGGAAAGAGCGTGGCGAAGACGCTGAAGAGGTACGCCGCGCCGGTGCCCAGCGCGATGAGGGTGAACATGTTGAGGTGCCGGTTGCGCACCGAGGCCCAGCCCCGCTGGAAGAAGGGCCAGCCGCCCCACAGCACCACCGGCGAGGCCAGCACGAGCTGCGCCCACGCCAGTGCGCCTGGCGAGAGCAGCCGCTGCACCGGCTGGCCCGGCAGCATCTCTGACATGCCCAGGAAGACGACGGGCACGCTGAGCGCCAGGGACACCCAGAGCCGGCGCGTCATGCTGATCAGCTCCGGATCCGGCGCCGCCTCGGCCATCACCGTGCGTGGCTCCAGCGCCATGCCGCACTGGGGGCAGCTGCCCGGGTGGTCCTGCACCACCTCCGGGTGCATGGGGCAGACGTACTCGGTGCGCGTCTCCAGCGTGGGAGGGGCCTCGGGCTCCAGCGCCATGCCGCACCTGGGGCACGCTCCGGGGTGGTCCTGGCGGACCTCGGGGTCCATCGGGCAGACGTATACCGTGCCAGGCGGGGAGGCAGGCGGCGGCTCGGCCTTCGGAGCGAGGTACTTCTGGGGCTCCGAGCGGAACTTCTCCCGGCACTTCGGGTTGCAGAAATAAAAGGTCTGGCCTTCGTGCTCGAAGGTGCCGCCCTTGGGCGCCTGGGAGTTCACCTTCATTCCGCACACCGGATCCACCGGCCGGGTGTCGCTGTCCTCCTGGGGCGGAGGGTGGGGGTGAGAGTGGGTGTGGAGGCCGTGGGAATGCGGGTGATGGGAGGTCATTGCACTGCTCCTTTCACCCGGGATGACGGAGACCTGGCCATGCTCTTACAGTGGGCCTGGTGGGGGCTCGCAGCCCTCGGGACAGGTGCGACATGGCCTCCGATTTCGGTCCCGTGGTGATCGGCAGCGTGGCGTCGCTGTACTTCATCCAGGACGGCTACCAGGCACGCCCCTCCATCAGCTGGGGCAGCCGAACGGGAAGAGGAGCGCCCATCTCCCTGGCGAGCCGGTGGGTGCTGGGCTGCTACCTCGTGCTGCTCACTTCTCTGGCGATCACCGAAGTGAGAGCGCAGCTGCCTCCCCCACTGCCCGTCTCAATCGCGCTGGGGTTCCTGGTGGCACTCTTCGTGATGGGCATGGTGGACGCATCGCCCTCCTGGCCTCGTTGGAGACTGTTTCGCCGACGCCAGAGACGCTTCCTGGGGCTCAACAGCCGCGAGCAGCGTCAGCTGCGGCGACAGAAGAAGCAGCAGCGTCTGCGCCGGACCGGGGCGCGCCGGCACGGCTAGGCCTGGGGCTTGCGGTGCCCCTGGCAGGAACAGTCCAGGCATCCGTGGGCGGCGCAGGTGCCACAGCTTCGCTCGAGCTGACGCTTGAGCGCCTGGCGCGCCCGGTGGAGCCTCACGCCCGCGTTGTTCGGCGTAATCCCCGCCTCCGCGGCCACCTCCGGCACGCTGCGCTCCTCCAGGTCCACCTTGCGCAGCAGCTCGGAGTACTCGGGTTTGAGCGTGGGCAGCAGCCCGCCCATGCAGGCGCAGACAGTCTCCCTCAGCTCGGGGTCCGGCCCCTCCTCGGTGGCGTCGCGGGCCTCGCGCTCCAGGGCACGGCCCTCGGCGGCCTGCTTGCGGTAGTGGTCGATCAGCGCGTTGCGCAGCAGCCGGTAGAACCAGGCCACCGCGCTCTCTCCTTCGCGCAGCTCTCCGCCCTTCTCCAGCGCGCGCACGTAAGCGGCCTGCAACAACTCCTCCGCCACGGCGGCACTGCCCACGCGCCGCTCGAGGAAGGCCAGGAACCGGCGGTGGTTCTCCACCAGCGCCCGTGTCACCGCCTCGCCTTCCGCCGCCAGGGGCTCCGTGGGTTCCATGCCGCGCCTCAGTTCACCACCAGCGTGCCCTTCAGCATCTTCATGCCGCAGGTGAAGGGGAAGGAGCCTGCCTTGTCCGGAGTGAACTCCACCACCGTCTCCGTCAGCCCCGGCAGCACCTGCTTCACGCCGAAGTCCGGGATGAGCAGCTGCTCGGTGCACCCTCCGGTGTCCTTGCGGATGAAGCGCAGCCGGGCCGGAACCCCCTTCTTCAGCTTCACCTCGCTGGGCTCGTAGCCACCGGCCACCGTAATGGTCACCTCCTGCACCGGCGCCCCGCCCGCCTTGGTGGGAGCAGCAGCCGCCTGGGCATCCTTCGGCGTGAGCAGGAAAGTGATGAAGTACTCGGGGTCACCCGGCATGGGCAGGCGCACGGTCGTCTCGCGCTCCTGGTCCGCGGGCGGCAGCTTCGCCGTGAGGAACTGCCCGCCCGGCTCCGGCGTGAGCGGCACACTCTGGCCCGCGGCCTCCGCCGTGCCCTTCATCCCCGCGAGCGCAACCCCCTTGCGGAACCCGTCCGTCACCCACACGCGCACCTCACCGGAGCGCAGCGAGAGCACCTCCAGGTGCATGTCTCCGCTCATCGCCACGATGCCGCCCTGCAGCGGCGTGTGGTCGTGCTCCACGGTGACCTTCTCGGCCTGCACGGTCCGCGCTCCGCCTACCTCCTCCACGGAGCCCTCGACATGGACGCTCTGGCCCACCTTCGGCCCGAGCAACGCCTTCGCGTCCTGCCCCTGCGCCACGAGCACCCGCACCGGCGCGCCACTCCCCGTCAGCGTGTACACCCCGCCCTGCGCGGCGCACTGCTCCGCCGTGAGCCCCGGCAGCGGTGTGGCCGGACACGGCTCCTGGCTCAGCTTGCCCACCAGGCCTCCGTGGCCCTCGGCCTCCAGGTGCGCGCTGAAGCGCACCGACTCCGGCTTTCCGCCCTGCACCACCGTCACCACCATGGCCAGGTGATCATCCGTGTGCTCTGGCCCCTTCCCGGCCAGGTGGTCCCCCGCGGGCGCCAGGGTCACGTCGGGGTATCCCCCCTTGGCTACTTTGATGGAGCCGGTGACGCCCTCCAGCGGACGCACGTTCATCGCGTCATCGAGCAGGTAGACGCGGTAGTTGCCGTCCCGCGTGGCCACCAACTCCAGGTGGCCCCGAGGAGTGGACTCCACCAGTCCCCCGTGAGGCGC
>DASVVJ010000135.1:0-7864 GCA_036389955.1 Myxococcaceae bacterium | reverse complement strand
GCCGAGGAGGCCCAGAAGCAGAAGGCCGAAGAGGTCTCCCAGGAAGAAGCCTTCGAGGAGCTCGCCACCGCCATTCAGCAGATGGGGGCGGAGCTGAGTGCCACCCAGGAGAAAGCCGCCCGTCACAGGAAGAGATGGCGGAGAATCGCCCTCGTGGCGGGCCTTGTGCTGCTGGGCCTTGCCTTCCTGGTCTCATGGCGGGTGTGGCTCACTCCCGCCCCGACTTCCCCCACTGAATCCGAGAAAGGAAGCTCGCTCGTGTCCACCCTCAACAACTCCCGGCTCGGTAGGACCGTTGCCGCCTGGCTGTGCACCACCTTCAGTGTCGGATGCACCGCGGCCCAGGTGCGGCCCTTGCCAGAGGATTGCCCTTCGGAGGCTTTCCAGAGCATGGAGGAGATGGGGCTCACCAGGCGGAGCTATCGCGTCGTCATCGACATCAACCAGCCCGGCACGAATCAGCAGGAGGGTATCTACGGCCCGGGGCCCATTGTCAGCAGGGTGGTGAAGTACTCGTGGACGGGCCCCTTGCCCGACGGCACCCTGCTGTATGGCCGGCTCTGGACGGAGGGCATTATCAGAGGGGGGTCGCAGGCGGTCTTGGGGCGCTACACCGAGGCCCTTTTGCCAGATGGGCGCCGGCTTCCCGTGTGCATCGTGCTGGGAGACCAGATGGGCCTCACGGACACATTCCCGGGTTCCACTCCCGGCGCGGCCCGTCTGCCGCGCGAGTGGAGCGCCATGGCGGTGACGTTCTGGCCTTAGCCCGCTAGGGAGACCGAGGAAGTTAACGCACTGAGTCAGTTTCTTCTCGACAAACATGTTCTCCCAGGCTCTCGATTTTTCAGGAACTGGGCCTCTAGAGTGCGCGCGCCCTGATGCCTGGCTGCTTGCTGGGTAGGGGCACACATCCCCCGAAGCTTTGAGGCTCATATGAAGAAGCTGATCAGCGCAGTCACTGTCGCGGTCTCGGTCCTGGTAGCTCCCGAGGCCTCGGCGACGAACTATTCGCTGTGGATCCACGGCCGCAATGGCGGCTCTACCCAGGCTGGCAACTACAACGACTTCAGCTACTGGGGCCCCAGCACCACCGCGGCCGGCGTGAACAAGCGGGCCGTCAACTGGAACGGCACGCAGAAGATTGGCGGGCAGAACTACCGCGTCCGTGACGCGCTGGACTGTTTCTGCACCGGCAACAACTGGTGCTACATCGCCGTGCACAGTGCCGGCAATCTGCAGATTGGCTACGCGCTGGCGCTCTACGGCAGCTCCGCCCGCTACAAGAAGAACGGCGTTCCCAACTCCAGCGGCGTGTGCGGCAACACCGACGGCACCACGCAGACGGGCTGGAACATCAAGTGGGTGGACGTGGCCTCGGGCGCGGGCGGCGGCAGCGAGCTGGCTGACCACGGCGACTGGGCTATGAGCGAGCCGCTGGTGAGCGACCTGGTCACCACCACCGCGCGCTCCATGTACAACCACAACGCCACGGGCGCGAAGTGGTTCTACATGTTCGCCGCCTCCAAGGGCACGGCCTACTCCGGCGTCCTCCCCGGCCAGGATGACGAGGCGGTGGCCTACCACTCCACCGGCGGCGTGTCGGGCAGCTCGGGCAGCTCGCAGTGCAACCCGGGTGACTGGTTCTGCGGCGGCACGCTCAACACGGGCACCGCGGCGTGCAGCGATGGCCGCGCGAAGTGGTCCTTCCACACCACCGAGTTCCGCGACGACTCCGAGGCGTACAACCACTACGCCAACGGCAACTGGGGCGGCATCGTCGGCCCCGTGCGCGCCGACATGGCCACCTACGCTTACTGATTCATCCCATGGCCTCGAACAGCTCCGTCCCTCCCGCCTCGTCCAAGTCCCGCCGCGCCGTCTGGTGGTGGGTGCTCGTTCCCCTCGTGCTGATCGGCGTGGGGCTGTGGTGGGGAAGTGGGGCGGGGCTGGACGAGGGGACGGAGTCCTCGGCCTCCTCCTCGGGGGCCGGGCCGTCGGAGGGCTCCCGTGGCTTGCGCAGCCCAGCCACCGAGACCGCCAGTGGCTCGGCGCCGCAGCGCATGCCGGCTCCGGCGGCGGCCGCACCCGCTCGCTCCGCCGAAGAGGAGGAGCGCGAGGCCCGGCGGGCGCTGTGGGAGAAGCGGCTGAACCGGGCGAAGTTCACGCTCGAGACGTATGTGGCGGGAACGCGCTACCCGCCGGAGTCGCGCCCCATGCGCGAGCAGCCGGATCAGGAGCAGCCCGCGGCGCCCGAGCGCACCCGTCCCATCAGCAAGGATGACGCGCAGGTGCAGCTCAAGCTCAAGCAGGACAAGGTCTTCGTCGCCGGGGATGAGGTGGTGCTCTTCTCCGTGGGCTGCGAGAACTCGGGGCGCCAGCCGCTGCCGTGCGAGGTGACGGGCGGCATGGCGCACGAGGCCGAGCACATGCTGGGCGAGGGCGTGCCGGTCAACGGCGTGCCGCTGCCCTTCGTGGACACCGGAAGCGGGGGAGACGCGCTTGCCGGGGATGGAACCTCCACCGCGCGCTTCCAGCCCTCCAAGCAGGGCTTCCCGTTGTACTCCGGCACGCTGCGTATTTCCTTCCAGGTGCGCTCGGGCAAGTCCCAGGGGCGCGCCTTCTTCGACATTCTCTACACGCCCGCGCCGCCAGCGAAGTTCACCGGCAAGGTGCGCGAGGCGGTGGAGCAGGGCTCGCTGCAGCTGTACCTGGGCCTGCAGGTGCGCAAGGCCGGGCGCTACGTGGTGGCGGGCCGGGTGGATGATGAGGCCGGAGTGCCATTCGCCTACGTGTCCTTCAACCAGGAGCTGCCCGAGGGCCAGCAGGAGGTGAAGTTCACGGTGTTCGGCAAGCTCATCCTGGACGAGGCGCCCACCTTCCCGCTGAAGCTGCGAGATGTGGAGGGCTTCCTTCTCAAGGAGATGGGGGATCCGGATCGCGAGCTGCTCTCGGCGCTGCGCGGCTACGTGCACACCACGGGCGAGTACCCGGTGTCCGCCTTCTCCGCCGACGAGTGGCAGAGCGAGGAGCGCAGCCGCTACATCAACGAGTACACCAAGGATGTGAATGAAGCGCAAAAGGAACTCGAGGCCGCCTCGTCCAAGGGCGGCGCCCCCTGAGGGGGTGCGCCGAAATGGGCTGAGGGGGAATGACGTGAAGAACCGTGAAGCGGACATCCGGGTCCTTGGCCCGGTTCAGGCAAAAAACGCCAAGGGTGAGTACAAGCCCCTGGAGCGCAAGACTGCGGCGCTGTTGGCGTACCTTGCCCTGGAGAGACACGCATCGCGCGAGAAGCTCATCGGTCTGCTCTGGCCTGATACGAAGGACCAGCCCAAAGCGCTCAACAACCTGCGGCAAGCCCTGTTTCGTCTGAGGCGGCCACTCAAGGTGGACTACATCCAGAGCGACGAGTTCCTGAAGCTGCGTGAGGGGACCTCCGTGGATGTCCTCGAGCTGCTCGCGGCCTACGAGGCCAGGGATTACGCGCGAGTGGTCACCTTCACGGGGGAGCTGCTGGAGGGCTTCACCTATGACGATGAGGACTTCACGGACCTGAACGAGTGGCTGGATCATTGGCGGATGAAGCTGCGCGACATCCGGCTCGTGGCGATGGAACAGGAGGTCCTGCGCCCGGAGCGGGAGGGGCGCTTGCTGGAGGCGCTTGAGAAGGCGCGCCAACTGTCTGAGTGGGACCGCAAGTTGGAGAGCCCGTACCGGCATGTGATGCGCCTGCTCTACCGCCTGGGAGACCGGGCTGCGGCGCTGAAGACCTACCGCCAGTGCGTGGACATGCTCCAGAAGGACTTCGACGCCGGGCCCTCTCCGGAGACGAGTCAGCTGGCGCGGCAGATCGAGCGTGTGGATCCTCCTCTCCAGAAGCTCGCCGTGCCCCTGTCGGTAGTCCATCCTCCGGTGCTCGTGGGGCGTGAGCGCGAGTGGGCGCAGATGGAGGAGGCCTGGGCGGCGCGTCAGCCGATGCTGGTGGATGGTGAGTCAGGCGCCGGCAAGTCGCGGCTGGTGAGTGACTTCGCGCAGAGCCGGGGGAAGTGCCTGTTCATCAACGCCCGGCCTGGAGATCAGGATCTTCCGTATTCCACGCACATTCGCAGCCTGACGGAGCTGCTGGACCAACAGCGGGACCTTCCGATGGAGCCATGGGTCCGCCGGGAGCTGTCACGCCTGCTGCCCGGACTACAGCCGGACCCGCTGCCCCCGGCCGAGAGCCCGGAGGAGCGCTCGCGGCTGGTCTCGGCCATCATCGCACTGCTGCGGACCGCGCTGCAGGGCGTGGATGTGATTGTCTTCGATGACGCTCAGTACCTGGACCGTCACAGCGCCGAGCTGGGAATCAAGGTCCACTCGGAGTTCCGCAGCGAGATGCAGGCCGGGCGTTTTCCCCTCATCATCAACATCTTCCGCACGTCCGATGCCGCGGGGTGGAAGGAGATGATCCAGAACGTCCTCAAGGACGGGTTGATGCAGCGGGTAACGGTGAACCGGCTGGACATCGATGCCATCCGGCGGATGCTCGAGGTGATGGGAGCGCCGGAGTTGAGCGCGGAGAAGCTCATGGCCTACACGGGGGGCAATCCGCTCTTCATCGTGGAGCTGGTGCGCCACCTGCAGCGGTCGGGCAGTACCGACGGGAAGCTTCCGGATCATTTGCAGCCTTCCGAGCGCATCCGGGCGATCATCCTGCAGCGCCTGGATCCATTATCGGAAGAGGCCAAAAGGCTGGTGCGCTTCTTCGCCGTGGACCGGACAGACTTCAGCGCGGAGCTGGCGTCCAAGGTGCTGGAGGTGCCGGTAGACCAGCTCGCCGCGCCCTGGAAAGAGCTCGAAGAAGCCGGCCTCATCCAGAGGAAGTGGTTCGTGCATGACCTGATGGCTGAAGTCGTCCTGGAAACGGTGCCCGAGCCCATCAGGGAGGAGCTGACCCGGCGGATTGCACTCCACCGGCCCTCCCGCTGAGCTGCTGTCACGCTTCCGTCACGCTGGCTTTGGCAGGCTTCCGGTACCCAAGGGACCTGGGAGGCCATGAGGACCCTCTTGTGTAGGGGGGGAGCAAGAGGGGGTGCCTTCCAGGTCCCGTTTTAATCCTGGGCCGGCACCAGCTCGCTGAGCATGGCGGCGGTGAGTGTGGCGTCCGCGGGAGCCGTGCCGCCCACGAACAGGCTGGCGCCATTTTCCTGGGACTCGGCCAGGGCCTCGGCAGGGGAGAGCTCCTGGGCCGAGAGCCGCTCACAGAGTTCGTCGTTGCCCAGGACGGCCACGGCCCGCGCGGCGCTGGCGGCGTAGTGCTCCACCGCCACAGCGGAATGCGTCTCGGCAGGCAGGCCAGGGCCGAACAGGTGCTGGGCGTGGAGCGCTGGCACCACCGCCTCCCAGGGAAACAGCCCCACCGCGCCGCCCACGAGCAGCACCCGGAGCACCTGGGAGCGCGTCTGCGCGCCCGCCTCCCTCAACGCGGCCATCCGCTGCGCGTCGCCGAGCAGAGCGGCCCACGCGCTGCCCAGGCCCTCCACTTCGCCCTGGAGCAGCAGGGGCATGAGTTCCTCGAGCAGGTCGCTCGCGTCATCGTCGAGCCCCGTCAGCTGCGTGGCGTAGAGCTGCGCGAGCGCGGAGATGACCTCGCTCAGCGTGCTCGGGGCCAGGCCAAGCCCGGGCACTCCCAGCACCTCGCCCGCCAGGGCGCCCAGCGGCAGCCCTTCGCCCGCGCGCAGGGTGTCCACCGCCTGAGAGACGTGGCGGGACACGCTCCGCGCCGCCGCTTCGCCGATGGGGCCTCCGAGCGCCATGCCCAGGTGGCTCACGCTGGTGGAGATCAGCTCTCGCGCCACGCCGTCCAACGCGCTGCCGGTGCCTGGGGGCTGCCCGTGCCGGGCCAGCGCGTCCTGGGTGACGAGCCCCAGGTTCTGGAAGAAGGCCTGGTGCTGGAGCCCTCCGAGCACCAGCGCCTGGGCGATCAGCCGCGCGTCCGTCTCGGTGCGAAGTGACTGCGCGAGCGCCCGGAGCCCCTCGGCCGCCAGGCTGGCGAAGGCGCTTCGCGGCACCTTCACGGGAGCGTCTTCCAGCGACACCGCGAAGACGTCATCCGCGAGCGCCTCCAGCATCCGGGAGGCCTGCGCCGGGCGCAGCACATGCGGCACCAGCAGGGCGATGGCCTGGGCATTCACGGGCGGCTCAATCGCGGTGAGCTCTGGGAAGCGGGCCACCAGCGCGGCGGGAAAGCGGGCGATGGGCGCCACCTGCTCCGGCTCGAAGGCCTGGAGCGCGAGCTGGGCCTCGTGGGCCGTCACCTGGGTGAGGTGGCCCTGGCACGGGGCGAGCTGCTCCAGGGGAAACTCGGGCCGCAAGAGGAAGAAGCAGAGGTTGGTCCGGCGCTGCTCGGGCGTGAGCCGCGGGTCGCTCAGCAGCTGCTCGCCGAATGGGTCCGAGAGCAGGGTCACCCACTGCGCCACGTCCCGGGCCCGGGTCGCCTCGTCCTCCGGGTAGCGCGCGCGGGCAAGGCAGGCGGCGAGCCCGGCGCGGAGCTCGGGGCTCTGCAGCGCCCGGGAGTCCACCTGGAGCAGCGTCTGGGTGATGAGGGTGTCGGTGGAAGCCTCGCGAGGCAGGGCCGCCGCCGAGAGCAGCAGCCGCCCCAGCAGCGCGGGCCCCAATGCCGGTGCGGTGTCCGAGGGCCTCTCCATCAAGCCTGGAGCATCGTGCGGACGAAGTCCTGAATGCCTGCCTCACCCATCCGCTGGAGCAGGGCCTGCGTGGCCTCGGGGCTCGAGGAGCCCACCAGGGCCGCGCCGTGCTGGTACGCGGGCGCATCCACCGCGGCGGGCTCCTGGCTCCGCTCGTAGAGCGCCGTGGCGGCCCGGGCCTGCTGCTCGCTCGTGCCCCGCTGGGCCACCTGCACGGCCACGTCCAGCGGCCGCTGTCCCCCGGCCAGCGCTCCCGTGGGGCTCAAGAGCGACTCCAGCTCCTCGGCCGAGAGCACCCGGTCCTCGCCGCCCGGCTCCAACAGCGCCTCCGCCGGCTCGCTGCTGGCGGGCAGGTCGTCCATCGAGGGCATGAAGGCATCGGCGCTCGCGGTGGCCTCCTCGGGCTCCGCGTTCACCGGCAGATCATCGAGCGAGGGCATGAAGTCACCCCCCGCCGCGTCGAAGGAGTCCAGGCCGGTGTCCGCGCTCGCCAGCTCCGCGAGCACCTCGTCGCGCGCCTCGCCCTCGGGCATCGCGAGCACCAGCTCCAGGTCATTGCGCGACAGCGAAGCCGCGTGCGTCAGGCCCGGGTTGGCACGCTCCCACGCCGCCAGGTCCTTGAAGTGACTCCCAGGAGCCCGTGGATCGGTGACGCTGCCGTCCGGGTGCCGAATCACTGAGCGGCCGCCCTCGTCGCTCCCGTTCGAGTACAGCCGGACCTGGTCCTCCTCCGAGGCCTGCTCGAACGCCTTCTGCAGGTCCGCCGTGGAACCCAGGCCCGGGCGGGTGGCGCGCTCCCGCGTCGCCTCGTCCTGCACCGGGGCCGCCTGCTGGAAGCGCGGGGCCGCCGGCGCGAGGCGTGCGGGGGGAGGTGGGATATTCACCCCGAGCAGGTGCTGGTAGCGGGGCAGGGCGGCCTGGAAGTCGCTCATGCCGGAGTAGACGCTCAGGGCCTCCCGGGCCTTGCGCGAGCTGCCCGCCAGGTAGGGGGCACGGGCGCTCAGGGGCGAGCCCTCCGCCTCCGCCGCGGACTGGAAGTCACTCTGGTCCGAGAAGCCCCGCCGCACCGGCTCCACGGGCGCGGTGGGCTTCTGGCGGACGGGGGCGCTCACCTCGTACCGGGCGGCCCACGTCGCCGAGGTGGAGATGCCGGAGAGCAGGCGGCGGATGGAAGT
>DASVVJ010000134.1:0-13663 GCA_036389955.1 Myxococcaceae bacterium | reverse complement strand
CTCCGGGGGGCAGACAGTCCCTCAGGTCCGGCGCGGGAAGTTGGGTGGCGGCGACATTCTGACGTTCCGTCTCGGGCACGTTCCAGGCCCCCGCCTCCCAGATGAGCCAGGGGTGGGGATAGCGGGCACGGAACCGTTCCTTCAGGGCCATGTGCTGGCGGACGAGGAGTGAAAGCAACAGGGAGCGCATGAAGGAATGCTAAGCACCTGCTCACGCGCTCAGCAGTGGATCAGCAGCCAGGTGTCCACGAATGGGCGAAAGGCCTTGCCCGCTCTCCACGTTGCCCACCTGGGGGCAGAAGAGCAGTCGCGAACGCACACCCCTACAGCTGGCGAGCGATGGCCTGGGCCAGCCGCCCCGGAGCGTCCGGATCCAGGCTGAGGAAGAGGCTGGGCTCGGTCACCTCCAGCTCCTGCAGGCAGGTGCGGCCGGTGTTGTCCGTGGCCACGTCCACCCGAGCGTAGAGCAGGGGCTCGTCCACGGCGGCGAGCACCTGCTCGGCCAGCCGCAGCTCCTCGGGGTTGGGGGGGAAGAGGTGCGGCTGGGCGAAGGCGCGGGGCGAGTCCTTCAGCCCCGGAGGCCGGCGCACCGCGTGGCTGAAGCAGCCGTCGAAGAAGAGGTAGGCGCGCTCGCCCTCCGTCTCGAAGGCGGTGAGGTAGGGCTGCACCATCACCTCGCCCTCGGCGGCCAGCGCCTCCAGCGTGGTCTGGGCCTGGGCGAGCTCGGCACGGGTGAAGCGGTAGGTCTTCAGCGCGCTGGCGGACACCACCGGCTTGAGCACCAGCGCCTCCCAGCCGCGCTCGCGCACCAGCGCATCCAGCGCCACGGCGCCGCCCTGGGGCACCCACACCGTGGGGGTGAAGGGAATGCCGCGGCCCTCGAGCTGGCGCAGGTACGTCTTGTGCGTGTTCCAGCGCAGCACCTCGGCCGGGTTGTAGAGCCGGGTGAGCTTGCCCACCTTGGCGGCCCACGCGACGAAGGCCTCGCGCCGCAGGTGGCTGTCCCAGGTGGTGCGCACCACCGCGGCCTTCGGGGTGCTCCAGTCCATGGCGGGGTCATCCCAGATGCAGGGGCGCGCATCGAGCCCCAGCGCCGCCAGCGCGGGAAGAATGGGCGCGTCGTAGCTGTCCAGCTGCGGCAGGCCCGAGTAGGTGACGATGGCAACGTCCATGGGGTTACCCGGAGCGGGCACGCAGCGCGCCGGACGGCTCGGTGAGGGCATGGGGGCCAGAGCCCCGCTCGGAGGCGCTCTGGCGCGTGCGAAGCAGGGCTTCCTGAGCCGCCTGGGCCAGGGCCTGCTGCCCGTTGGGATAAGGGGCCGCCTCGCCGGTGAGGGCCAGCAATTGCTGGCGGGCCTCGGAACCGGTGGCGGTGCGCTTCTTCAGGTCCCGCTCCAGCAGTCCCATGATGACCGCGTCCAGCGCGGGGGGCACGTCGGGCCGGAAGTGGGAAGGGGGCAGCAGCGGCTGCTCGGCGGCCGCGCGCATCAGCTCCAGCTCGTCCTTGCCCGTCAGCACGCGCCGGCCGGTGAGGGCCTCGTGCAGGGTGAGCCCCAGGGCGAACAGGTCCGTGCGTCCGTCGATCGCCTGGGCATAGGCCTGCTCCGGAGCCATGTACCCCAGCTTGCCGCGCACGTTGCCGGCCACGGTGAGTTGGGCGCGCGCCGCGCTGCGGGCAATGCCGAAGTCCGACAGCTTCACCTCGCCAATGCGCGACACCAGCACGTTGGGCGGGTTCACGTCCCGGTGTACCAGGTGCAGCGGCTCACCGGTGCGCGTGGTGCGCCGGTGCAGGTAGTCCAGCGCCGAGGCCAGCTCCGCACCCAGGAAGGCGGCGGCGGAGAGCGGCAGCCCCTGCCAGCCGCGCCCGCGCAGCAGCGTGCTCATGGGCAGCCCGTCCACGAACTCCATGGCCAGAAAGTACGTGTTGCCGTGCTTTCCCAGGTCGAACACCTGGACGATGTTGGGGTGGTGCAGCATGGAGCACAGCTCCGCCTCGCGGCGGAACAGGGTGACGAACTCCACGTCATCGGCGAAGTTGGGCAGCACGCGCTTGAGGGCCACCTGCTTCTCGAAGCCGCCCTCGGGGCTGTAGGTGGCGCGGTACACCTCGGCCATGCCGCCGGTGCCAATGCGCTCGTGCAGCATGTACTTGCCCATCACCTCCTGCTCGCGCAGCGCGGACAGCGCCTCGGCCGTCTTGCGCACGAAGTGCCGGGCCAGAATGGCGGTGGCCACCCCGGAGCTCATCAGGAACAGCGCGCGCATGATGATGAAGGGCGGGGTGAGGGTGAGCAGCGGCTCTTCGGGCAGCAGCGGCCGGACGAAGAAGAAGTAGAGCAGCAGGTACTCGCCGCCCGCGAGCGCTCCGGCCACCAGCGCCAGCTTGGGCTGGGTGCGCAGCGCCGCCAGCACCACCAGGGTGCCCCAGATGACGAGCGTGGGCGCGGTGAGCGCGTAGGCGGGCCCCTGGAAGCGCAGGTCGAAGGCCAGCACCACCGAGGGGATGCTCACCTCGATGGCGACGTTGAGCCAGTGGATGGCGGGGTGGAACCAGCCGGCGCGCAGGGCCCGCCAGAGCACCGTGTAATAGACACAGAGGATGCCCACCAGGGCCAGCAGCGCGCGGGTGAGCCCCCAGCCGATGTACGGCCCCAGCGCGGCCACGGCCACCAGACACACCGCGGCCAGGCCCGCCATGTAGCCCGCCACGGACGTCTCGCGGGCCTGCGAGTCGCGGCGGAGGTGGTTTTCCAGAAAGCGAGAAACAGCGGAGGTCCGCGTCAGCGTCGTGGACATGGGGAGCGCGCAAGATAGTGCGGAAGTGGGGGAGCCCGGCAGGGGGGCTGGCAGGAAGACCTACCAGGTCCCCTGAAGAATACCGGCCCAGCTTCCCTGGTACGTCGCCGCCGAGGTAAAATGCGGCTGAAAAGTTGCGCGGGGCCTGATGCTCGTCTGGCAGGTGCGAAGGCCCGGTTCTCTCCCCCCCTGGAGCTTTGATGCGTCCTGACTCGCGCCCCATGCTGGCCGTGCTCGTCGTAGGCCTTCTCTTCTTCGTGGGGTGCTCGGGGGAGAGCAAAGAGGTCTGCGGAGACGGCACGGTCGAAGGGTTGGAGCAGTGCGACGACGGCAACACCCAGGACGGAGACGGCTGCAACAGCGCGTGTGAGGTAGAGCCCCAGGGCGGCCCGGAGTGCGGCAACGGCATGCGCGAGGCGGAGGAGGCGTGTGACGACGGGAACACGCTCAACGGAGACGGGTGTGAGAGCACCTGTGTGGAGACGCCTTCGCCCATCACGCAGTGCGCCACGCTGCCGCCTCTGAGCAGCGGCGCCACGTGCGAGGTGACGAAGACGGGCAGTGCGGCGCGGCTCTTCCAGGGTGTGGTGCTCAAGGACACCGGGGTGCTGGCCGGCGGCCAGGTGCTGGTGGACGAGCACGGCATCATCCAGTGCGCGGAGTGTGACTGCTCCAAGGAGGCGGGAGTGGCGGAGGCCACCGTCATCTCCTGCCCTCAGGGCGTCATCTCCCCGGGCCTCATCAACGCGCACGACCACATCACCTACCAGGGCTCGCCCGTCGCGCTTACCCCGGAGCGCTACGAGCACCGGCACGACTGGAACCGGGGCACGGATGGGCACACGCGGCTGTTCAATGACAGCTCCAACAATGACGGCATCCGCTGGGGCGAGCTGCGGCAGGTGTTGGCGGGCACCACCTCGGTGGCGGGCAGCGGCGGCCAGCCGGGCCTGCTGCGCAACCTGGACAAGGAGAACGTGACGACGACGGGTGGCAACCAGCAGGGGCTGGACGAGACGCCGCTCAACTACCAGACGTTCCCGCTGGGAGACTCGGGAGGACTGCAGCTCTCGGAAGGCTGTGCGTACCTGGGCATCGACACCCCGGCGGCCATTCCGCCGCTGTCGGCCTACCTGCCGCACGTGGCCGAGGGCATCGAGGAGGCGGCGCGCAACGAGTACCGCTGCCTGACCGGGGCCCCCGGCGGGCAGAACCTGCTCAACCGGCAGACGGCGCTCATCCACGGCATTGGGCTGACGGCGGCGGAGATTGGAGACATGGCCAGCCGGGGCACGGACCTCATCTGGTCTCCGCGCTCCAACATCGCGCTGTACGGGGACACGGCGATGGTGACGGCGTACAAGAAGCTGGGCGTCACCATGGCCCTGGGGACGGACTGGTTGCCCACCGGCTCGATGAACCTGCTGCGCGAGCTGCAGTGCGCCGACTACCTGAGCACCAGCTATTACTCGCGCGCCTTCACGGATGAGGAGCTGTGGCGCATGGTGACGGCGAACGCCGCGGACCTCACGGAGGTGCAGGAGAAGCTGGGCCGCATCGAGAAGGGCAAGGTGGCGGACCTGGCCGTCTTCCGGCTGCGCACCTTCGCGGACTCGCCCCACCGCGCCGTCATCGCCGCCAACGCGGAGGACGTGGTGCTCACGCTGCGCGCGGGCAAGCCGCTCTACGGCGAAGACGCGGTGGTCACGGCGCTGGGCGTGAGTGACTGCGAGGCGCTCGACGTGTGCGGCTCTCAGCGCAAGGTGTGTGTGAAGGCGGAGATCAACAAGGAGTACTCCGTGCTGGCCACGGCCAACGCCGGCAAGTACCCGCTCTTCTTCTGCAACGAGACGCCGCACTTCGAGCCCGTCTGCTCGCCGCAGCGGCTCTCCACCAACCCGCTGTTCCCGGCCAGCGTCAACAACTCCAGGCCCTACAGCGGCGGCCGTGAGCCGGGGGACACGGATGGTGACGGGCTCGCCAACGCGGAGGACAACTGCCCCATCGTCTTCAACCCGATCCGCCCGCTGGACAACGGCAGGCAGGCGGACACGGACTCGGACGGGGTGGGCGATGCGTGCGACGTGTGCCCGCTGGCGGCCAATGCCACCACCTGCGTGGTGCCGCCTCGGGATGACGAGGACCGGGACGGCCGGAAGGACTGGCAGGACAACTGCCCGTACGTGGCCAACCCGGACCAGGCGGACGCGGACGCGGATGGGCATGGGGATGCGTGTGATGTGTGCGCCCGGCCCAACCCGGGCGGTACGACCTGCGAGGTGAGCATCTATGACGTGAAGCGGCCGGTGGCCGGGGTGAACCGCTTGCTCAACCACCGGGTGAAGGTGGCGGGAGCGCTGGTGACGGCGGTGACCCCCGATGGCTTCTTCCTGCAGGTGCACCCGAGCGAGGCGGACCGCTACCAGGGCCCGGAGTACTCGGGCCTCTTCGTGTACGTGGACGCAACGCCCCGGGTGGTGCCGGGAGACCGCGTCAACATCGCCCTGGCGACGGTGGTGGACTTCAACGGGCAGATCGAGCTGACCGTCTCGAGCAACGCGCAGATCACCAAGGTGGGCAGCAACAACCTGCTGCCGCCGCCGGTGCGGGTGAACCCGGCGGACGTGCGCACCGGAGGCCCCTCGGCCGCGGCGTTGGAAGGCGTGCTGGTGGAGGTGTCCAACGTCTACGTGACGAAGCTGGACGCCTTCAACGAGTTCATCGTGGACACCACGAAGAGCACGGATGGGGCGGCGGCGGGCCTGCGGGTGGATGACTTCCTGGCTCCGATTACACCGGCGCCGGCGGTGGGAGCGAAGTACCGGACCCTGCGAGGCGTGCTCGCCTTCCGCAACGGCAACTCCAAGGTGGGCCCGCGGGGCCCGCAGGACTTCGTGGCACCGCCGCCGGCACTTACGGCCTTCGGGCCTTCGGGGCAGTACGTGCGCGTGGGCGCGGGGGGCGCGGCGTTCCCCCGGGCGCTCACGGTGACGATGGGCGGCACCTACTTCGAGGCGGTGGATGTCCTCATCGAGTCCAGCTCGCCAGCGCTGCGCGTGGCCAATGGGGGCCGGGTGACCATTCCCGCCGGGCAGACCACGGGCCAGGTGGTGCTCGAGCCGGTAGCGCAGGCCGAGAGCGTGACCCTCACCGCGCGGCTGGATGACTCGTCGCGGACGACGCTGGTGCGGGTGCTGGGTGAGAGTGAGCAGCCCGCGGTGGCCTCGCTGTCTCCCGCGCGCGCGGTGGCGGCGCCG
The DNA here is from genome assembly GCA_036389955.1 of Myxococcaceae bacterium. GTDB lineage: Bacteria > Myxococcota > Myxococcia > Myxococcales > Myxococcaceae > DATHBR01. The sequence continues at coordinate 7,607 of DASVVJ010000134.1, read as the reverse complement.
GGCCGCTCGGTGCGCTTCACCGTGCGGCTGGATCGCCCTGCTCCCGTGGGCACGGTGCTCGAGGTTTCCGCGGGCCCCGCTGGCTTTGGCACGGTGACGCCCACGTCGCTGAGCGTGGCGCCCAACGCGACGGAGGCGAGCTTCACGTTCACCGCGGATACCGCGCCCGCCGCCACCGAGGGCGCTGTCACGGTCACCTTGGGCACGAGCAGCGCGAGCGGCGCGGTGGCGATGGCGGCCAGTGTGCCCACGCTGGTGAGCCTGACGCCGGATACGCCGCTGCTGGTGGCACCGGGAGGCACGCGGCAGTTCACGCTCACGCTCGACTCGGTGGCGCTGTTCGACACGCTGGTGGAGGTGGTCGTGGTGCCAGGCGTGCCGGAGGAGCCCTACGGCTCGGTGCCGGTCGAGGTGGTGGTGCCCACGGGGCAGAATTCGGCCACCTTCACCTTTACCGCGGGGAGCAAGGACGGGGCGGACGGCTGGGTGAGGGCGAATCTGGACAACGTCTCGTTGTCCACCCAGGTGCAGGTGGGCACGCAGGGGCCGCGCCTGGCGAGCCTGACGCCTGGCACGCCCACGGTGTTCACCGGGACGACGCAGGCCTTCACGGTGACGCTGGATCGTCCCGCGCTGGGAAACACGAGCGTGGCGCTCGCCGCTGAGCCGGCCACGGGCGTGGGGACGGTACCGGCCTCCGTCACCATTCCGGCGGGGATGACGACGGCCACGTTCAACTTCACGGCGGAGGCCACACCCACGGCGAAGAGCGTGACGCTGACCGCCACGTTGGACAGCCTGGCGGCCGTCTCGAACGTCACCGTGTCAAAGCGGGGGCTGGTGATCAACGAGATCGACTACGACAACGTTGGCACCGACACGCGGGAATTCGTGGAGCTCTACAACAGCTCCAGCGAGCCCATCTCCCTGACGGGAATGACGCTGGTCTTCGTCAATGGCGGGAGCGCGCCGCCCGCTGAGTACGGCGCGCCGCGGGTGGACCTGTCGACGCTCACGGAGCTGGCGCCGGGACAGTACCTGCTGGTGGGGCCGGCGGCGGTGCTCGACGGGGTGGACTCGCCGAACGTGAAGGAGCTGACCTTCACGCGCGCCATCCAGAACGGCAACCCGGACGCGGTGGGCCTTTTCAACACGGTGACGGGAACGATGGTGGACTCCCTCGCGTACGGGGGACCGGTGCTGGGGGCCACGCTCACGGGCATCACGGGGACGTTCAACCTCCAGGAGGGAACGGACGCCACGACGAACCTGAGGGACTCGAATACAGCGGAGGGCTCGCTGTCGCGCGTCATCAACGGCAAGGACACGGACACGAACGCCACGGACTTCAAGTTTGTCGCGACGCCGACGCCGGGCGCGCCGAACGGGCCCTGAAGCTGGAGGGAGGGGACCATGGCTGTCACGATTCGGCTCTTCATCAGGCCGTCACCCAATTCAGCTCACAAGTTCGCCGAAGTCCTGCAGCTGCAGCACCTGCCGCGGCTGGGGGACTACGTCCAGCCCAGGCCGCAGACGCCGATCTACAAGGTTGAGGCCGTTGTCCACCGGGGCTATGCGCCAGACTTGCCGAACGTGTTCGCCCTTCAGGATCCTGACGGCATCCCAGACTTCGAATAGCCGCGCTCTGTCTCGGAGAGGGGACACCATGACGAAGAAGGTTGGATGGCACCTGCTCGTACTCGGGTGGCTGTGGATGACAGGCACGGCCGCGCCTGCCTGGGCCCAGCCGGCCCCGGCCACGGGCGCTTCGAAGAAGCAGGGTGTCTCCATCGCCGAGATCGAGGTGCGTGTCTTCGATCGCCAGAAGAACGCGGTGGTGACCCTGGAGGAGTCCTCTGATCCCTACGGCATGAACGTGGATGCTGTCCTCGTCGTGAAGGTGCAGGGCACCTGGGAGAACGATTCCGCGCTCGTTCTGAAGCTCACCGCCAGCGCTCCCAAGCAGTCCTCGGAGGCTACCGGTGAGATTCCTCCGTGGAAGGTGACGCAGTCTCGCAAGCTCGCCGCCTTGTCCGAGAATGGCATCACCTATGTGCCGTTCCTGTTGCCCTTCCACTGCGCCAGTCAGGTCAAGGTGACCGCCAGCCTGACCGGCCCTGGCATCAAGGGTACCAAGACGCTCGAGACGGCCTTCCCCTGCGCCGAGTGAGGCCCACGAAATTCGTCCGGAAAATCCCGTGTCAGGTCCAGCCCGGTGGCGGCGTCCCTGGATGTGAAGCGCCCGGCCGGAGAGGCCTTACAAGCCAATGTTGGTTCGACTCCAACTTCCCCCACTTACGGGGGAATAGCCTAATGGATAGGCAATCGACTCCTAATCGATCATTCCATGGCTTCCCCACTCGGGCGTTTCAAATTTTCCTTCCCTCGCCCTCGCGCTCGAACTTCCAGCTCCCCGCCGTGTGCAGGGTGAGCGAGCTGCATGCCGTGGCGCGGTACCCCTCCCTCGAGAAGAGTCCGTACTCAGAAATTCATGGGCCCCGGGTCATTCATGGCAGGCGCGCTCCTGCCTTCGAGTGCCCACGTGCACCCATGCCTCGATGACAGGAGCGTGGCACGGCCCCTGCTAGAGACAGCTCGAATGGTCCAATCAGGCCGGAGATTGGAACCATCACCCGATGGGGATTTCGATGCTGTTTCGAAAGAGTGAGCTGTCACCGAAGAGCCGCGTAGTGCGACGTACCCTGTACCGACTGTTGCTCACCGCACCAGTGCTCCCATTGGCCGCATGCGGAGCCACCGAGGAGTGCGACTCAGGGCAGGGCTCGCGGAAAATTGAGGGCATCACACTCAATGCGGATGGAAGCGTGTCTTGCGCCAGATGTCCCACGACTTCCAGCGGAGGCCACGCGGTCGGTTGTTTCCGGGGCGAGGAGGATGGGAAGCCAATGACTGTCTGTGATTACTTCGTGTGTGCCAACGATGGCCGCCGGCCAGAGGGGCTGCGGGAGGTCCAGCACCACGCGCCAGGCTGCGAGCTCGGTGCTCTCTATGCTCACGTGGCTTGGTTGGAAGCGGCCTCCGTTCCAGCCTTCCTCCGGCTCGCCGACGAGCTGCGAGCGCACGGCGCTCCCGAAGCCCTGGTGAAAGCCGCGCGGCGCTCGGCCGGGGACGAGGTCCGCCACACCCGTGCCATGCAGGACCTGGCCCGCCGCCACGGAGCGAGCATGCCCGAGGTGGACATTTCCCCCTTCCAGCCCCGCTCGCTGGAGGCCATGTGCACCGAGAACGCTCTCGAGGGCTGCGTGCGCGAGACCTTTGCCGCTCTTGTTACCGGCTGGCAGGCGCGCACCGCGGGGGACGAGGAGGTGCGCCGCGCGCTGGGTCCCATCTCGCGAGACGAGCTGCGCCACGCCGAGCTGGCCTGGGCGGTAGATGCCTGGGCCGCTGAGCTGCTCACCGCGCCGGAGCGTGAACGCATCCGCCAGCTTCGCCAGCGGGAACTCCGCGTGCTGGAGCAGGAAGTGGGCAGCCAGGTGCCCCCCGAGCACTTCGTGCGTGAGGCGGGGCTTCCCTCGCGTGAGCAGGCGCTGAACCTGCTCCAGGGGCTCGCGGTGCTGGTCGCGTAGCCTCGTACGGCCCGTCGGTGGAGCGGGGTGCTCGCTGGAGGTATTGGCCTGCTGGCTCGCGGAGCGTGCCTTTGAGATACTCGCGCCGCGAATGAGTTCCTCCGAGGAAGACGCCCCCACCGTCATCCGCGCCCCCTCCACTCCTGACGAAGCCGCCACCTGGATCTCCGGCTCTTCCCGGCCTCGAGCGTCCTTCTCCCTTCCCGCCCCGGGCCAGACGCTCGCCGGGCGCTACATGGTCTTCGAGATGCTGGGCCAGGGCGGCATGGGTGTGGTGCTGGCCGCCTATGACACGCGCCTGGACCGGCGCGTGGCCCTCAAGCTGCTGCGCCCCGACGAGTCCGCTGAGCCCAGCCTCAGCGATGGCGAGGCCCGCATGGTGCGCGAGGCCCAGGCCATGGCGCGCCTCAACCACCCTCACGTGGTCGCTGTCTATGACGCGGGCACCTTGCAGAGTGGCTCGCTCTTCATCGCCATGGAGTACGTGGAGGGCCAGACGCTGCGCCAGTGGCGCGAGCAGCAGCCCCGCTCCTGGCGCGAGGTGCTCGCCGCCTACCTCGCCGCCGGCAAGGGGCTGGCCGCCGCCCATGCCGCCGGGCTCATCCACCGCGACTTCAAGCCCGACAACGTCCTGGTGGGAAAGGATGGCCGCGTCCGCGTCATGGACTTCGGCCTCGCCCGGGCCGCGCCCGAGCTCGGCCCCACCGAGCCGCTGCCCGCCTCCGTGCCCGCGGAGTCCTTGAGCAGCGCCCTCACCGTGCCCGGCACGCTCCTCGGCACGCCCCGGTACATGGCCCCCGAGCTGATGCGCGGAGAACCCGCTGGCGTGCGAAGTGACCTCTACGCCTTCTGCGTTGCACTCTACGAGGCCCTCTACGACCAGCTCCCTGTTGCTGACGGCCTCCGCGCCCGGCTCGAGGGCCTCATCACCCCGCCGCCCAGCTCCTCCGAGGTGCCCGCCTGGGTGGGGCGCACCCTGCTCCAGGGGCTCCAGGGGGCCGCCGCCCAGCGCCCGGCTTCCATGGAGGCCCTGCTGGCCGCGCTGCAGGATGATCCGGAGCTGAAGCGCCAGAGCCGCCGCCGTGTGCTCGCCGTGGCCTCGTTGGGCGTGGTGCTGGCGGGGCTGGCTGTGTGGGGCTGGGCGCGTCAGCAGTCCCAGGAGCCCACGTGCGCACAGGTGGCTCGCCGGCTGGACGGAGTCTGGGACGCTCCGGTGAAGCAGCGCCTGCGCGAGTCGCTGCGGGCCACGGGCCTGCCATACGCGGGCGACACCGCTGAGCGCGTCTCCACCGTCCTGGAGGACTATGCCGGCCGGTGGGTGAAGCAGAGCACGGCCCTGTGCGAGGCGGACCAGGCCACCCTGCTGCCCCGGCTCGCGACGCTGCGCGAGTCCTGTCTGGAGCGGCGGCTCAGCCGCCTGCGCGCCACCACGGAGCTGCTGTCTCAAGGTGCCGACCAGGCCTTGCTGGAGAAGGCGACGCAAGCCGTCTATTCGCTGCCGCCGCTCGAGGACTGCACGAACGACGAGGCCCTCACCGCCGCGGTGCCTCCTCCCGAGGATCCCGCGGTCCGCGCGAAGGTGGAGGCGCTGCTGCCCCAGGTGGACACGATCGAGACGCTCATTGCCGCCGGCAAATACAAGGAGGGACTGTCCGCGGCCGAGGCGCTGCTGCCCCAGGTGGCGCCCGTGGGCCATGCGCCCTTGTACGCCCAGGTGCTGCTGCTCACCGCGCGGCTGAAGGACGCCGCCGGCGACTACAAGGGCGGCGAAGAGGGAGCGCGCCAGGCACTCGTCGAGGCCTCACGCGGCAGGGATCCGCTGCAGGTGTCCCGGGCCTTGAACCTCCTGAGCTACTCGCTGGGCCACCGGCAGCAACGCCATGAGGAGGTGACCCCGCTGGTGCCGGTGGTCCGGGCGTTGGCGGAGAGCACCGGCGATGCCCTGACCCAGGCCACGGCGTACAACAACCTGGGCCGTATTCTCATTGATCAGGGCAAGTACCCGGAGGCCCGGGAGAGCCACTCGCGGGCCCTGGCCCTGAGAGAGCAGGCCCTTGGCCCCGAGCACCCGGAGGTGGCCACCTCCATCTTCAACCTCGCCATGGTGGACTGGTGGATGGGCCACTACGAGCAGGCGCTTGCGAACACCGAGCGCGCCGCGGCCTTGAAGCAGAAGGCGCTGGGCCCCGAGCACCCCGACGTCGTCCTGCTGTCTGGCAACACCGGGGGCATGCTGTACGAGGTGGGCCGGTACGAAGAGGCGCTCCAGCGCTACCAGCACAGCCTGCGGGGGATGCGGAAGCTCCTGGGGCCCGAGCACCCGCTGGTGGCCCAGTCCCTGGGCAACCTCAGCATCGTGCTGCAGGCGTTGGGACGGTACGAGGAGGCGCGTGACCACTCCGCGCAGGCCCTGGCTCTGCGGGAGAAGCTCTTCGGCGCCGAGGACCTGGAGCTCGCGGGCCCGCTCGGGAGCCTCGGGGGTGCGCTCTCGGGGTTGGGCCGTCATGCCGAGGCGCTCGAAGCCCACACCCGCGTCCTGGCCCTGCGGGAGAAGGCCCTGGGCTCCCAGCATGCGCTGGTGGCCGAGGCGCTGCGCTACCGCGGCATCGAGCTGGTGCACTTGAAGCGGTTCCGCGAGGCCCGCGAGCACCTCGAGCGCGCGCTGGTCAGCTCCGAGAAGGCGCTGGGGCCCGAGCACCCGGAGCTTGCCTATCCTCTGGAAGCGCTGGGGTTATTGCTGGTGGCGCAGGGCCGGCCGGCGGAGGCACTCGGACCGCTGGAGCGGGCCCAGAAGCTGGCCCCCGAGGGGAACATCCGCGCCGAGGTGCGCTTCACCCTGGGCCGCGCCCTCTGGGAGGCGCGTAGCGCGCAGCGGGCCCAGGCCGTGGCGCTGGTCACCCAGGCCCGCGACGCGTGGGGTAAGCTGGGCAACCCCGTGAAGCAGGCCCGCGCCTCCGAGTGGCTGGCGGCTCACCCCAGTCCCTGAGTTGTGAAGGAGCCTCTATGTCGAACTTCCTCGAAAACCTCTTCTCGGGCGAGGTCCCGGACTCCGCCCGCATTCCCGAGCACAATGAGCAACGCGAGTACCTCGTGGACGGCAAGCTCCTGCGTTGGGAGGGGGAGCTGAGCCCGGTCCGCAGCCCGGTCTGCGTCAGGACCGCCAAGGGACTCGAGCAGAAGGTCATCGGCGCCACTCCCCAGCTCACCTCCAAGGAGTCCCTGGCGGCGCTCGATGCGGCGCTGCGGGCCTACAACCTGGGCCGCGGCGCGTGGCCCACCATGCGGGTGGCCGAGCGCATCGAGCACGTGGAGCGCTTCATCACCCGCATGCAGGAGCAGCGGCAGCCGGTGGTGAATCTCCTGATGTGGGAGATCGGCAAGACGCAGAAGGATGCGGAGAAGGAGTTCGACCGGACGCGCGACTACCTGGTCGACACGATTCATGCGTTGAAGGAGCTGGATCGCAACTCGGCGCGCTTCGTTCAGGAGCAGGGCATTCTGGGACAGGTGCGCCGCGTGCCGTTCGGAGTGGCCTTGTGCATGGGGCCCTACAACTACCCGCTCAACGAGACCTTCAGCACGCTCTTCCCGGCGCTCATCATGGGCAACACCGTGGTCTTCAAGCCGGCCAAGTTCGGCGTGCTGCTCATCCGTCCGCTGCTGGAGGCCTTCCGCGACTGCTTCCCGCCCGGGGTCATCAACATCATCTACGGCAAGGGCCGCGAGACGGTGGGCGCGCTGATGGAGAGCGGCAAGGTGGACGTGTTCGCGTTCATCGGCACGAACAAGGGCGCCAGCGAGCTGAAGAAGATGCACCCCAAGCCCCACCGGCTGAAGGCGGTGCTCGGCCTGGATGCGAAGAATCCCGCCGTCATCCTGGAGGACGCGGACCTGGAGAACACGGTGAGCGAGTGCGTCCTCGGCGCGCTGTCGTTCAACGGCCAGCGGTGCACGGCGCTCAAGGCGCTGCTGGTGCACAAGAAGATCCTCGCGCCGTTCCTGGAGAAGCTCACCGCCGCG
>DASVVJ010000133.1:0-6292 GCA_036389955.1 Myxococcaceae bacterium | reverse complement strand
GGACAACGAGACGGTGTACGCGCTGGCGCGGCGCCTGCTGCTGCCAGTCATCACGCACCACACGCCGGTGCCCGAGCGAAAGCTGCTGCTGGCGGCCTTCGCGAGCGGAGAGCTGCCGGTGCTGCTCACCTCGAAGGTGCTCAACGAGGGCGTGGACGTGCCGGACGCGCGGGTGGGCATCATCCTCAGCGGCAGCGGCAGCGTGCGCGAGCACGTGCAGCGGCTGGGGCGCATCCTGCGCCAGCGTCCGGGCAAGCGCGCGTTGCTGTACGAGGTGTGCTCGGCGCAGACGGCCGAGAGCGGCATCAGCGAGCGGCGCCGCCAGCACCAGGCCTACCAGGAGGGAGAGCCGTGCTGACGCGGGACCTGTTGCTCTTCCGGGTCCGGGAAGGCCGGCTGCGTCCCTCCTTCATCAAACGGGAGGACCCGGAACTGCTGGCGCTGGCCACCGAGCTCATTTCCCTGTTGGAGAGCGCCCAGGGGGACACTCGCGATGACGTGGAGGAGACGCTCTCGCTGCGAGCGGGCGCCTTCGCCAAGCCCAAAGTGGCAAAGGGCCTGGTGAAGCTGCTGCTGGACCGGGCCCAGTTCGACGAAGCCGCCGAGGGCATCGCCCAGACGCGTTGGGAGCGCTTCGAGGTGGCCGCCCGCATCCTGCGCACCCTGCCCCCGGACACGGCGCTGGAGGCCTACGAGGCCCGGCTCGCCGAGGCCCTGCCCCTGCCCCTGCCCGAGGTGCGCGAGGCGCTCTACCTGGACCTGCCAGGCCGCCGGCGGCTGCTGGGCTGGGAGACGCTGAAGCCGGACGAGCTGCTGGACCGCTACAACCTGGCGCTGGCGCAGGGACCGCTGCTGGGAGCCCGGCGCCTCACCCTGCGCGCCCGGGCCCCGGAGCTGCTCCGGGTGCGCAAGCTGCTGCGGTGGCTGAAGTTCTGCCGGCTGGTGGCGGAGGTGCGGCGCGACGGCGAGGACTGGGCGCTGGAGGTGGAAGGCCCGGGCGCACTGCTCTCGCTGCAGAAGAAGTACGGGCTGCAGCTCGCCAGCTTCCTGTCCGTGGTGCCGGTGCTGGAGCGCTGGGAGCTGGTGGCCGAGGTGGAAGCCAGCGCCCGGAAGCGGGCGGCGCTGGTGCTGGACCACCGGGACCCGCTGGTATCCCCGCTACCGTCGGCTCTTGGACACATTCCTCCAGAGGTCGCCACCCTGGCGGCGGGCTTCGAGGACGCGGAGTGGGAGCTGGACCTCACTCCGCTGCCGCGCCACATGGGCGCCAAGGGGCTGTGCGTGCCGGACCTCACCTTCCGCCACCGGAAATCCGGGCGCGAGGTGGCGCTGGAACTCTTCCACGCATGGCACGCGGGAGCCCTTTCCCGGCGGCTCACCGAGCTGCGCACCCGCTCGGACGCGGGGCTGCTGCTGGGGGTGGACCGGGCGCTGGCCAAAGGCGAGGAGCGCGAGGCGCTGGAGGCCCACCCTCAGGTGGTGCTCTTCAACGGGTTTCCCTCGGCGCGCCGGCTGCTCGAACGGCTCACGCGGCTGCTCGAGGCGCCTGCCCCAGCAAACGCATGAGCCCGGGGCGGACCGCCCTAGTTGCCGTTGCCGCCGCCACCGCCGCGGCCGGTGCGGAAGTTGGCCGCCAGCACGCTGAGCAGACGAATGGAGCTGCGGTCCAACTGGCGGGCGCGGCGCATGAGCCGGCGCAGCTCGGCGGGCTCGCCGTAGTCCGAGGGCGGCTCGGCCACCCACTTCACCTCCTGGGCGGGCTTGAGGCCCAGGGCCTCGTCCGCGGAGATGGAGAGCACGACACAGAGGCGGCGAAAGGTCTGAATGCTGGGGAGCATGTGGCCGCGCTCCAGCCGGCCGTAGACCTCGCTCGCAATACCGATGCGCTCAGCGACATCGGCCTGAGTGAGGTTGAGGCGTTGTCGAGAGAGACGGGCGGCTCCACCGAGCCTGGATGCGAGGGTCTTTTCCATATTCGTTAACCCAACGGGTTCGCCCATGTCGATATGACTTGCAGGGTTGGCTTCCAAGAACTCGGTGGGTAGGCTTCGTTCCGCAGGACCCTGGAAGTCACCTTTCGATGGAGGCGTTTTCGGTATGGCGTGGACAGCAATCCCCTCGTTTCTCTTCGTGGATCACGACCCCCTCTGGTTGGCGGCCTTGCGGCGAGCCAGCCGCGACCTGCCCTGCCCCAAACACTTCGCGCGCAGCGCGGAGGAGGCACTGGCGCTCGTCGAGGAACTCACACCCTCGGTGGTAGTGAGCTGCTACGGGATGCCCGAGGGAGACGGGCTGACCCTGCTGGAGCAGATACGGGACGAAAACCCGACGGTGGGCTGCGTGCTCCACACGGCGACGCCCGCGAAGATGTTGCGGGGAGCCCCGGGCATTGCCCTGGTGGAGAAGTCAGCCCAGCCGAAAGTGCTGGAGGCGGTGCTGCGGTCGCTCTGGATCGCCGTCACCGGCCGCTTCCCCCCTCCCCCCGGGAGAGGGACAGGGTGAGGGTTCCTGGTACGCCCTACGTAACGAGTCACCCTACCCAGCGGTAGGGGTGACCGCGTTGAGGCTCACCATGGCATCGCGCTGGACCCCGGACTTGAGAAAGTCCTGAATGGCGCGAGCCAGCGTGGTGGAGAGCAGGCCAATGAGGGGCAGGTGCTCCCCGCCCTCGCAGGTGGCCTGCCCGGCCTGGTCCTCGGCATCCGGAGCGAAGCGCTCGTCCCAACGGACGATGCCAAAGGTGCCATCTGCGGACACGGCGGCATGCACGAGCGGCTTGCCCGCCTTGCGAGCGAAGGCGGACAGCAGCTCCCGGCTGGCCTTGTTGTCGAAGCAGTCGACGAGCAGGTCCGCAGTGCCGCAGAGCGCCTCGGCATTGTCCGCGGTCAGGCGCACGCCAAAGGACTCGGGCTTCACCCCGAAGAAATTCTGGAACTGAAGCTTGAGAGCCTCGGCCTTGTTCTTACCGATGGACTGCTTCACGTAGGCCTGGGCGAGCACGTTCTTGGAATCGACGCGGTCGAAGTCCACGAACACCAGGGTGGCGTCCAGGTTGCGGCAGAAGAGCGCGGCGGTGGAGCCCAGGGCGCCCACGCCACAGAAGACGATGCGCTTGGCCATGTGCCCTCCTCAGGAACCGAACGGGACCTTGGGCCGCAGGTAGATGCGCTCTCCGCCGGCGGCGTTGAAGCGGTCCACCACATAGTGGTTGAAGGCATCGTCGCGCAGGTGGGCCAGGTGGAGCCCCGCGACACCGCCGCTGCGGACCAGCTCCACGGCAATGCGCCGTACGTCCGCATCGCTCACGGCGCCATCGAGCTCGATGGGGCAGTCCGCCGAGTGCCCGTTGTAGGTGATGTTCAGAACGGCCATGGGACTCCTCCTACAAGGCCCGGGGCTTACCCGGGCGGAACCTCGGGAAGACTGACAGATCCACCGTCTCCGGTCATGCCCGAGGCCAGCCGGAGCAACCCGGTCCACCACGGCTCCTCGGAGGCGCGGGCATCCTGGCCGTTCCCGTCACGCACGAGCATGCCGTCGGGAGCGACCACCGAGAAGCGGGGCCGGGCGCCCAGCGCCGCGACGAGCGCCTCCATGGTGGTCTCGTCCTCGTGAGAGAAGGCCAGCGGACCGATGGGGTGGCTGTGGGAAATCTCGGCGAGCTGCGCGCGGTGGCGCCAGATGGCCTCCCAGCGGGCGCGGGAGTCCGGCAGGGACACGGGGCTCGTGGAGGCATCGCTCCAGAGGATGCGCCCTTCACCATCGATGAGAAAGCACACTTCGCGCCGCATCCCGAGCCTCACGCGTGCCGGAGGATGACGAGGCGGTCAGTATCGATCGCCTCCTTGATGACGGACGGCAGACTCTCCAGCGTAACGAGGTCGTCCGCGGGCGGGTGACCCAGGCAGATACCGGAGTCCACCACCTGCAGCGTGTTGGCGTTCACCACGGAGATGAAGCGCTCGTCCATGAAGGTGAAGATGATCTCCAGGTTGCCGTTGCCGAGCACCCGGGCGCTGCGCATCCGGGCCCCGGCGGCCTCCAGCGCCAGCTCGGCCCGGGCCATCGCATCCTCTTCCCGGACCCGGCCGTGCCGCCCCCGCGGCGCCTGAGCCCGGACCTGGGCCTGGGCCGCGACGGCCTGCTGCGCCATGCCCACGAGCTGCCGGCGCCGGTTCAGCTCCTCCATCTCCCGTGCGGCCAGGGCCCGCTCGGCGGCCAGGGCGCGCAGGGCCCGCTCCGCCTCGGGGCGGCCCTTCTCGGCCACGGCGCCCAGGTGGGGCCGCAGCTCACGAGGCACGGCGGGAATGTGGAGCCTGCGGGACTCCGCCTCCAGCACCGCGTACGAGAACGCCGAGCGCAGCGTGGCGGGCACGCCCTTCACCTCCGCCAGCGAGGTGTCCTCCTCGAGCGCACGGCGGGCGGCCTCCTCCGCCTCGCTCTCGAAGTCGAGCATGTCGAACAGCAGCTCTCCCGAGTGCCACCTACGGGCCCGTGCGGGCGTGAGCCGGGGCGGCTCCTCCTCCGGGAGGAAGTGCACGCGCTCGGCGACGGAGCCCTCACGCACCAGCCGATCCCCTACCAGGTGCCCGCGCACCGAGGGCAGCGACTCCAGCGCCTCGGGCTCGGCGGGGCCCATCAGGGTGGCCTCGCGGCCCTTCACCTTGAACCGGTACCAACCGGGAGCCTGGGGCTCGGTGGCGAGCCGCAGCCGCCGGTCCGCGGCGTGAAGGAAGGCGCCGCCAAAGTACGGCAGCACCCGCTCCTCCTCCTTGCCCAGGAACTTCCGGTAGTCCACGCCTGCCTCCTACACCTATGCCGTCGCGCCCTTGGCGGCGCCCTTGGCCACGGCGCCCGGCGGGGTGAGCGTCAGCAGCGGCGTGCGCATCACCCGCTCCACCCACCCGGACTGAGGCGCCCCGCCCGCGGCGGCCACCGGCGCGTCCATGAGCGCCTTGAGCACCCGCGGCACCTGGTACGGATCATTGAAGCTGTCCACGGACACTTCGCTGAAGGGCACCTTCATCTGGCCGGCGGCGGTCTTCACGGTGCTGCCCCGGGCATGAGACACCGAGACGATCATCGCCATGGCCGCCACCGTGTAGCCGCACTCGCGGAAGGCGCGGGCGAACTGGTCCCCGGCCTCACCGGCCTCGTCACCCACCACGATGACCACCAGCCGGGCGTCGGCCGGGAAGGTGACGCCGGACTGGTGCAGCGCGCGCACCCCGGCCGCGTGCATGGTGCCGCCGCTGGCCTTGATGTCCTTGAGCATGTGCTGCACGGCGGTGCGCGAGGCGGCCTTGGGCCTGAGCACCGTGCCCACCGTGTCGAACGACGCGATATGGAGCTTCTCCATCGGGAAGCCCGCGAGGATGCGCGTGAGCGCCTCCTTGGACTGCTCGATGGCGCCCTCCATGGAGCCGGACTTGTCGATGAGGAACATCACGCGCACGTCCGTCTCGGTGGTGGCCTCGGCCACCGCCTTCTTCGCGGCGTTGTCGGCGGCCTCCTCCAGCTTCTCCTTCAGCGCCTTGTTCTTCACGTTCTTCGCCACGTTGAGCGCACGCTGGTCGGTGGATTCGGCCACCGCCTTCTCCCAGCGCTGGCGGATCTCCGGCTCGGCCATCAGCCCCAGCTCCTCCAGCGTGGGCGTCATCAGCCGCAGGTCCCGGTCCGACAGCGAGGGCAGCAGCGCCACCATGATGGCGGGAGTGAGCCCCAGGCCCTTCGGCAGCCGGCCCACCACCTCCTTATAGGTGAGCCGCTGCGTCTCGATGGCCTCGCAGATCTCCGCCTCGGACAGCCCGTCGAAGCGCTCGCTCTTCTCCAGCTTCAGGCCGGTGAGCCCCACGCTCCGGTGCCCGCCCGAGGACTGCTTCTGCTTCCAGCCCAGCACTTCGAAGAAGGCCTGGGACTCGGGCTTGTAGCCGGCCTTGCGGGCGATCTTCTTGATGGTCTCCTTGAAGCCCGCCTTCACCAGGCCCTGGAGCATGGCCGGGTTCTTCTCGCGCATGGCCAGCCACCGGGTGGCCGCGCGCTTCCAGCGGCCCAGGGGCGGCTTCTTCGAGCCAGGGTCGCCAAAACCCGCCTTGCGGTTGAGCGCGGCGATCTCCGGCGTCTCCAGCAGCTCGGCCACCCGCAGAATGCCCTTGGGCGTGAGCATGCGCGTGGACTTCTTCTCGTAGTGGAGCACCATGGCCTCGCCGATGGTCCGGAAGTCGTCGTCGTAGAAGGCGACGGAGCCGTCGTCCTCGCGCACGGGCTGGCCGGAGTGGTTCTGCACGAGCAT
>DASVVJ010000132.1:0-1887 GCA_036389955.1 Myxococcaceae bacterium | reverse complement strand
GGCCACGGGGCCACTGGCATAGGTATGGGAGAGCGCCACCACGACGTAGCCATGGCTGGCCACGTCCTCCAGCAAGCCCGTGTAAAGGACGGGGGGAACGGCGCTGCCGGGAGAGAAGAGCACCACCGGGTAGCGAGCCTGGGCCCCAGCAAGCGGCGCCTCCGCCACCGCGTGCGCATGGACGAAGTCGAAGAGGTGCCCTGGCATCTGGAACCCGGAGGTGTTCGCCACGCCCTCGCGACGCTGGAGGAAGTAGGGCGCCGGCTGTGAGCCCGGCCGGGGCTCGGCGGGGTACCAGACACGCACCATCAGCTCGCGCACGTCCTCCTCCGTCTCCGTGAAGGGCTCTGGGCGTGTGGAGTCGATCCAGTGGTACGCGGTGGTACCCACCGCGTGGGTGCCCGTGGGGGCCGGGAGCTGAACAAGGGCGTGCCCCGCCATATGGGCCCTGTCACATCCGGACAGCTCGGCGCCGCCGCTCGCCGTCACATCCAGCCGCAGCCGGCTGACCTCCGGGTGGAGCACGCCAGCCTCCACCAGCGCGGGCACGGAGAAGCTCAGCACCCCATCTGTCTGCCCATCACCGTTGACGTCCCGCGGCTCCAGCGAGGCCGCGGTCACGCTCCTGGCCTTGCCAGCCGGTTCGCTCAGCCGCGCGAGGCCCGGCTCCAGAGCGCGCGCGTCCAGTGCTTCGGTGCCCAGCACCGCGACCTCCAGCACTCCCGTCGCGCCCGGCTCCAGCGTGTTGGGGTATGTGCCCGGCAACACATCCATCGCGAGCGAGGACTGGCACGCCTCCTGGGGCATAACAGGTGCGGGGGGCTCGCTTTCGCACCCAGCCGCGAACACGAGCAGCCCCAACAGGGAGAGCTTCGAATGATTCAAGGGGAACACGGCATGGCCTCCAGCCTCTGACAGCGCTCGTGGGTTGCTCCGCGCCGTCCTGCCACCCCTCTCGCAACCTGCGTGCCAGCGCGGGCCGGGCCCTGCTCAGAGCGGCCGCGGGCGCGGACAGCCGGCCGGAGCGGACACCTGTCCGCGGGCAGGTGTCCGCCCCTGCGCGGAGCATGGGATTGTGGCAAGGAGCCAACATCCTGGCGTGGGGAACGGTGGTGGACTTCAAGGGCATCCCGCTGGGGCTGGTGAACCGGCTCACCGAAGTGTCACGGGGTGCGGACGAGAGCTATCCCGTAACGGTTACGGGGTGGGCAAGACGAGCACGCCTCAGCCCCGGTGGTCATTCCCTGTTTGAAGTGCAGGCAAAGATGCCACTGGACGAGCCCGTGGTCGCAGCAGCGGCTGATATGCTTGAAGCCGTGGCAGAGGGCGCGCGACGCATAAGAGGGATGGAGGCCCTGTTGAGGGGGAGGGAGGGTGCCGAGGGGCCGAGGAGGGCCGCTGACGGGGCCGCCCGAGTGATGCTGCCGTCCAGTGGACAGGCCGCTTGAGCCCCCTTGGGGTACACGCCTGCCCAGACCGCGCTCCCATCAGGTGCGTAGCAGGGGCCTGGACCTCTTGGAGCCTCTTGAGCCTCAACACCCCGCGGCCTGGGGTGGCCCTCGTGCCGGGGCCAACCTCGCACATGCCGTGGGCAGGCCCAGGTGCTCCAGAATCGCTCGCACTCCACCCCCTCCCTGCACATACGCCAGCACCCGCCGCCTGCCTCCACACCTCACGCAGACGAACACGTCCAAGTCGAACGTCCTGCTGAGCAACTCTGCCCAGTCCACTCGCGGCGTCCTCCGATAGGCGATGCGGCCGTCCTCCGCTCGTGACAGCCGCTCCAGCGCCAGCGCACCGCGCGCCCCGTAGCGGCATAGCCGCTCCAGTCCTTGCCTGTCGTTGGCGTGCAGGTGCGTATTGGCGTGCAGGGAGAAGCCCTCCAGC
>DASVVJ010000131.1:0-4920 GCA_036389955.1 Myxococcaceae bacterium | reverse complement strand
AAGCGTGTGGCTTCCCCCCGGTCCGCTAACAGGGAGTCGGCCTGTGCATTCCCGAGCGGGTGCAGTGGGGCTGGATCCGCCATAAAAAAGGCCCGCTCACCCCGAGCGCCCCTTTCGGGTACAGCGCGCGCGGGAGGAACGGGCCTCACACTGCTGGCTCCACATCCGCCGGGTGGCCGCCTTAGCGCGCCATGCCAGCGGAGGTGGATGCCTGACTAATGTCGGTCAAGGCATCACCTCCTTTCTACTGCGGCACCAGTATTAATCGGCCCCCGGGTGAGTTCGCTAGTGCTTCATGTGGGCTCTGTCAGGTGGCGGTGGTCCGGCTGGAGACCAGGCGGGCAGGCGGTGAGTGTGCCGTTCAGGCCGCGACGAATTGGCGCTCCACCAGGCGCTTGTAGAGGCCGTCCTGGCCCATCAGCGCCGAGTGGCTGCCGCTCTGCACCACCCGGCCTCCCTCGAGCACCATCACCCGGTCCGCTCCCATCACCGTGGACAGCCGGTGGGCGATGATCAGCGTGGTGCGGCCCTTCATCAGCCGCTCCAGCGCGTCCTGCACCAGGTGTTCGCTCTCCGCGTCCAGCGCGCTGGTGGCCTCGTCGAGAATCAGCAGCCGCGGATCCTTGAGCACCGCCCGCGCAATCGCCACGCGCTGCTTCTGCCCGCCCGACAGCTGCACGCCGCGCTCGCCCACCAGCGTCTTGTAGCCGTCCGGGAAGCGCGACACGAAGTCGTGCGCGTTGGCTGCCCGCGCTGCCGCCTCCACCTCCGCGTCCGTGGCCCCCGCGCGTCCGTAGCGGATGTTGTCCGAG
This sequence comes from Myxococcaceae bacterium, assembly GCA_036389955.1. Classification (GTDB taxonomy): domain Bacteria; phylum Myxococcota; class Myxococcia; order Myxococcales; family Myxococcaceae; genus DATHBR01. The sequence goes on along the minus strand of DASVVJ010000131.1, from coordinate 4,108 downwards.
ATGGACGAGGAGAACAGCAGCGGCTCCTGCGCCACCACGCCGATCTGCTGGCGCAGCCACTCCGGATCCAGGTCCTTCAGGTCCTTGCCGTCCAGGAGGATGCGGCCCTTCTGCGGGTCGTAGAGCCGCCCCAGCAGCCCCGCGATGGTGGACTTGCCCGCTCCCGAGGGACCCACGATGGCCACCACTTCGCCGGGCTGAATCGTCAGGTCGATGCCCTGCAGCACCGGCATGTCCGCGCGCGTGGGGTAGGTGAAGTGCACGCCCTGCAGCTCGACACGGCCCTGCGTCGTGGCCAGCTGCTCACCGCCCGTGGTGGGGATGGAGGGCTTCCGGTCCAGCATCTCGAATACCCGCTCGGTGGCGCCCGAGGCGCGCATGAAGTCCGCCCACAGCTCGGCCAGGGCCCCCAGCGCGAAGCCGACGAACAGCGTGTAGAGCAGGAAGGACATCAGCCCGCCCATCGTCAGCTCACCGGCCACCACCAGCCGGCTGCCGAACCAGAGCACCAACACCGCCGCGGCTGAACCGCTGAAGGCGGCCACCGCCATGAAAGTCGCGGAATGGCGGATGCGCCGGCGCGCGAGCGCGAAGGCCTTCTCCACGGCGTTGCTGTATCGCACCACCTCGGTCTTCTCCGCCGCGAAGGAGCGCACGGTGCGCACGCCGGCCAGGCTCTCCTGGGCCACCTCGCTGGAGGCCGCCAGCGCATCCTGCACCTCCTTGGAGAGCTTGCGCACGCGCCGGCCGTAGATGACCGCGCCGATCGCCACCGGGGGCACCACCGCCAGCATCACCAGCGTGAGCTTGGGCGAGGTGTAGAAGAGCCAGGCGATGCCACCCAGCACCTGGACTCCGTTGCGCAGCGTCATCGAGATGTTGGCGCTCACCGCGTTCTGCAGCACCGTGGTGTCCGAGGCCAGGCGGTTGGTGAGCTCTCCCGTCTTCCGCTCGTCGAAGAAGGCGATCTCCTGCGACATGAGGTGAGAGAAGAGGGTCTGCCGCAGCCGCGACACCACCCGCTCGCCCGCGGTGGTGAACAGGTTGTAGCGCAGCGCCACCGACACGGCCTGGATGGCGAAGATGGCGAGCATGTACAGCGCCACCGTGTCGATGTACTCAAGGTCCCCGGTCAGCAGCGCCTTGTCGATGATGTACTTGAAGGCCTGGGGGTACAGCAGGCTCATGCCGCTGCCGATGGCGAGGAAGAGCGTGCCGAGCAGCAGCGTGCGCAGCTCAGGGCGGGCCAGCCCGAGCAGGCGGCGCAGGGTGGCACGAGGGTCGGTGCGGGGCTTCGAGGCTTTATCCACGGCGCCACACTAACCCGGGAGTATCAGCGGCGCAGCGCTCCTGGCATGTACAGCGGGCTGCCGGCCGAGCGGCGGGGTGTTAAGTCTGGAAGCCGCTGTGGGCAATGCGGAAGGTGGGATGCATGGAGAAGCGCATCTTTGGCGCCACGGGCATGGAAGTTCCCGTCATCGGCCAGGGCACCTGGCAGATGGAGAATGACGACCGCGCGGGTGCCATCCGGGCGCTTCAAGTGGGCCTCGACCTGGGCATGACCCACATCGACACGGCGGAGCTGTATGGCCGTGGGCGGGTGGAGGAGTCCATCGTCTCCGAGGTCATCGCGGGCCGGCGGGACGAGTTGTTCCTCGTCTCCAAGGTGATGCCCAGCAACGCCACCTACGAGGGGACGCTCAAGGCCTGCGAGCGCAGCCTCAAGCGCCTGAGGACCGACCGGCTGGACTGCTACCTGCTGCACTGGCCGGGCGCTCACCCGCTGGAGGACACCATCCGCGCCTTCGAGAAGCTGGTAGCGGATGGAAAGCTGCGCTCCTGGGGCGTGAGCAACTTCAGCGTCCCGGAGCTCGAGGAGGCGGTGCGCATCGCCGGGCCCGGCCGCATCGCGTGCAACCAGGTGCTCTACCACCTGGAGGAGCGCGCCATCGAGCACACCGTGCTGCGCTGGTGCGAGCGCGCGAACATCGCCGTGGTGGGCTACAGCCCCTTCGGCAATGGACGCTTCCCCTCGCCGCAGAGCGCCAAGGGCCGGGTGCTGGCGGAGATCGCCAAGGCCCACGGTGCCAGCCCCTATCAGGTGGCGCTGCAGTTCCTCGTGCGCAAGCCCAGTCTCTTCGCCATTCCCAAGGCGAGCCGTGAGGCGCATGCCCGCGACAATGCCGCGGCGGCCTCGCTAAAGCTGTCCCCCGCGGAAATCGCCCGCATCCATGACGCCTTCCCGCTGGGGCCGGACAGAGGCGAACTGCCCGTCATCTGAGCGGGCCGCTCAGGCCAGGAGGCCGCGGGCGCGCAGCACCGCCTCCACGCGGGCCACGTCCTCGGGCACATCCACCGCCACCGTGCTCCCGTGCACCTGCCCACAGCGGATGCGCAGGCCGTGCTCCAGCGCCCGGAGCTGCTCCAGCTTCTCCGCGTCCTCCAGCGGCGTGGGCGCCAGGGAGGCCAGCTTCAGCAGCGTCTCGTGCCGGTAGCCGTACAGGCCAATGTGCGCCCAGCGCCGCACGCTGCCTTCGTGCCCCGCCTCGCGGATGAAGGGCAGCGCAGCGCGGCTGAAGTAGAGCGCGTCGCCATTCACCGCGAGCACCGCCTTCACCACGTTGGGATTGGGCACCTCCGCGGCCTCCAGGGGCCGCACCAGTGTTCCCATCTGGACGGTCGGATCCGTGAACAGCCCCGCCAGTACCTTCAAGGCCTGCGGATCCAACAGTGGCTCGTCGCCCTGTACATTCACCCACACGTCCACGCCCGGGCGGGCCCGTGCCACCTCCGCCACCCGGTCCGTTCCCGTGGCGCAGGCGGGGCTGGTCATCACCGCCGTGCCTCCGAAGCGGGCCACCGCCTCCTCGATGCGCGCGTCGTCCGTGGCCACCAGCACCTCGTGGAAGGCGCCAGACTCCTGACAGCGGCGCCACACATGCTCCACCATGGGCCGGCCTGCGATGAGGGCGAGCGGCTTGCCAGGAAAGCGGGTGCTGGCATGGCGGGCGGGGATGACGGCAACGGTGCGCAGAGTGGCCATGGCGTGCCCGTCTATCAGATTCAGGACGGCGCGCCGCTACAGGACACGCGCCTGCGCTTGTCCAAAGACGGACCATGCCTAGCTTGCCGTGCCATGAAGAAGGTCCTCCATATCGTCGGCGCGCGCCCCAACTTCATGAAGGTGGCGCCCATTCACAAGGCCATCGCTCAGCGCGGCCAGCTCACCCAGATTCTCGTCCACACCGGCCAGCACTACGACGTGAAGATGAGTGATGTGTTCTTCACTGACCTGGGCATGGCCGCCCCGGACGTCTACCTGGGCATCGGCTCGGGCAGCCACGCGGAGCAGACCGCGCGCATCATGATCGAGCTGGAGAAGGTCTTCCTGCGCGAGAAGCCGGACCTCGTCTCCGTGGTGGGAGACGTCAACAGCACGGTGGCCGGTGCGCTGGTGGCCTCGAAGATGGGCATCCGCATCTCCCACGTGGAGGCGGGTCTGCGCAGCTTCGACCGCACGATGCCGGAGGAAATCAACCGCATCGTCACGGATCGGATCTCCGACCTGCTGCTCACGCCATCGCCCGACGCGGACGCCAACCTCCTCAAGGAGGGCGTGGACCCGGCGCGCATCCACTTTGTGGGCAACGTGATGATCGACACGCTGCTGGCCTCCAAGGCCCGCGCCGAGAAGCTCGACACGCTGAAGGACCTGGGGCTCACTCCGGGCAACTACGGGGTGTGCACGCTGCACCGGGCCTCCAACGTGGATGACCCGAAGGTGCTCGGTGGGTTGCTGTCCGCGCTCGCCCACGTGGCCGCGCGGATGCCCATTCTGTTCCCCGTGCACCCACGCACGCGCAAGATGCTGGCGGACCAGGGACTGAGCGGCATGCTCGAGCGCGCTCCGGGGCTGCGTCTGGTGGAGCCCATGGGCTACCTGGAGTTCCTCGCGCTCACCTCGCAGGCGCGCCTCATCCTCACCGACTCGGGCGGCCTCCAGGAGGAGACCACCGCGCTGGGCGTGCCGTGCCTCACCCTGCGCGAGGAGACCGAGCGCCCCATCACCGTGGAGGAGGGCACCAACGAGGTGGTGGGCACCGACCCG
>DASVVJ010000130.1:0-5654 GCA_036389955.1 Myxococcaceae bacterium | reverse complement strand
GCCATCACCAGCGTCTCGCGAAAGCCCCCGAGGCTCTGCAGGCGCGCCGTCTGGTTCATCCCGCTGCTGAACGCGGTGTACTGCTGGTTCGGGCCGTACAGGCCGCAGTTCGCGTGCGCGAGGTTCACGCCGATGGCCACGCCTAAGCCCGGCAGCTGCACCCGCTTGCACAGCTCCACCACCTCTTCGCGCGCGCTCAGCGAGGCGGTGTACTCCTGAATGTCCAGCGCCGTGCGCATCACGGCCTCCACGCGCTGCACCTGGCTCGTCTCGAAGAAGGGCGGGCCGAACAGGCCGATGACGCAGTCGCCCACCATCTTGTCGAACACCCCGCCGTGCTTCCAGATGAAGCCCACCACGCGCGCGCTCCACTCGTCCACGAAGCGGCCAATGGCCTTGGGGCTGTCGAAGCCCTGCTCGCAAATGCGGGTGAAGCTGTTGATGTCCGCGAAGAGAATGCCCACCTCCTGATCCTGCGGCCGCAGGTGGTTGCCGTAGGCCGGGTCCCTCAGCAGCTCGTCGATGGTGGAGATGGGGAAAAACTGCGAGAGGTGGATGCGCTCACGGTTGTAGTCCAGCAAGCGCTGGCTGAGCGTGGACGCCAAAAGCCGCACCACCTCCAGGGTGTAGGCGGAGAAGCCCTCGTCGCTCCACAGGATGATCTTCCCCAGGTGCTCGCCTGACGAGGTGCCGGAGATGAGCACCACCTCGGTAGTGCGCCCGCGCGCCTGGCCGAACAGCTGCCGCAGCGAGCCGTCCACCCGGGTGAGCAGCTCCGGGCCGTGCTTCTGAATGAGGCGCTCCAGGTGCTGGCCGGGGCGCTGGGCGCTCTCGTACTCCAGGTGGCCGTGGCGGTAGGTGCGGTAGTGCAGCACCTGCGGGCGCACCGCATCCCGGTACAACAGGAGGAAGCCCGGCAGCCGTACCCGCTGGGCCAGGGTGAGCACCGCCTGATCCATGCCCACCTCGAAGACGGGGTTGGACAGGTGCAGGTTGCACTGAACGACGAGCTGGTGCTTCTCGGCGGCCGTCTGCACCAGGCACAGCACGGTGTCGAACTCCTCGGCCACCGTCTCCAGAACGCGGACGAGCCGCGCGGACTCCTTCGCGCCGGTGGCGTCCTCCGGGAAGAGCATGCCGATGGACCCCACCCGCGCGCCCGCCACGTCCAGCGCCTGGGTGACGAGCGTGCCGCCCTCCACGCGGCGCACCCCGAAGGGCTCCTCGAGCAGCGGGCCGGGGTGACGCTCGCCCCAGGCGCCCTCGGACCAGGTCTGCTCGGCCAGTTCTTCGTTGCGCGTGGTGAGCGCGATGGCGCTGGCGCCGGTCAGCTCCAGCAGCCGGGGAAAGCACCGATCGAGGCTCTGCGAGAGGCTCTCGCGCAGCTTGAGGCCCTCTTCGAGCAGCTCATCCAGGGCGCGCTGGAGCTGACGGAGGGCTCGAAGCTCTTCCAGCGAGGGCTCCGCGGGCAGCGTGTACGACGCTTTCATGGGTTTCGGTTCTACAGCCCCGGGCCCGGTGCCACAACCTTACCCCCTCCCACCCGGGACATGCTTCGCCCCTCCGACCACCTGGCCCCCGGAAGCCTCGATGACCCAGTAGCCCTCGTGGCCCGCCTCGGTGGAGGAGCCCGCTCCGAACAGGTGGGGGCGCTCGGCGGTGGCGGGGTGGTGGTAGCGCTGGTGGATGTGGCCGTGGAGCACGGCGTAGCGAGGGCCCGGCAAGAGCCGGCAGAGCGCGTCCGCGTCCCGGAGCCCATGCAGCCTCCCGTCCGGAACGCCCTTCTGGGTCAACGGCGCGTGGTGGACCACCACGAAGACGGCGCGGCCCTCGAGCCTCGAATCCTTGAGGATGGCCGCAAGCCCTTCGAGCTGCTGAGGGCCCACGACGCCGTGGGCGACGCCGGGCACGGGAGGCACCCGCGCCGAGCGCAGTCCGATGACGGCGGCCTCCTTGCCCACCAGGCGGACGAAGGGAAAAGCGCCCTCCCGGCGGTGCTCGGGCAGGTCGCTCTCCAGCAGGTGGCCGAAGTAGCGCTCGAAGCGTCCGCTGCTGTGGCTGCCCGGGGTGTAGACGTCGTGGTTGCCGGGGATGATGGTGCAGCGGCTGCGGTCCTCCGCCAGCTCACCCAGCGCGGCGCGAGCCCCCTCGAACTCGCTCTCCAGGGCGTAGGCGGTGAGGTCTCCCGAGAGGATGAAGTGGTCCGCGCCGTGCGCTTTCGCCTCTCGAGCGATGGTGGCGAGCGTCTGGGGAGCCTGGCGGAATGCGCGGGCCCGGCCGCCCACCGTCAGCTCCGCGAACGCCACCCATCGGCGCCAGCCGAGCTTGAGCAACGGCAACTGGAAGTAGTCGGCGGTGATGTGGACATCGGAGCAGTGGACGAAACGCATCGGGGCGGGTGGAACTCCTCGGGGGCATTCTTGCCCGGTGCGCGTTAGTGTGCACCGCAACATGATGAGGATGGCGCTCCTTCTCAGCCTGCTGTTCAGTGCTCTATCCGGTGCGCAGCCCGCCCCCCGGCGAGTGGCCGTTGCTCCCTTCCAGGAACTCTCGGCGGACGTACCCGCCCGGGTGGGGCCCCGGGTGACGGCACGGCTCGTCTCCGAGGTGCGCGCGGTGGAAGGGCTGGAGTTGGCCGAGCCGGCCGCGGCGGAGGCTTCGCCGGACGCGCTCGCACAGGCGCGTGAGGCGGTGGCGAACGCCGTGGCCCTGCGGGCGAAGCGGGACTTCGTGAACGCGGAGGCCGAGCTTGCCCAGGCGCTTGCGGCCTACGCCACCGCGGCGGCGGCGCTGCCCCATGGCCACGAGGTGGCGGACGCCCACGCGCTGCGAGCCGTGCTGCGCTACGCCCAGGGCCAGGATGAGGAAGGCGCGCGGGCCCTCTCCGCGGCGCTGGCGCTCTCTCCGGGACGCAAGCTGCCACTGGCCACCACCTCCGTCCTCTTCGGCCAGGAGGTGGAGCGCGTGCACGCGGCGCTTCAGGCTCAGCCCCGCGGCGCGGTGCGCTTCGTGCCCGTGCCTCCGGGGGTAACGGTGACGCTGGATGGCCAGCCCGTGGGCACCGCGCCCCTGCGAGTGGTGGAGGTGCCTCCGGGGCTGCACCACTGGCGCGCGGCAATGCCTTCGGGAGAGACGGCGGGAGGCCTCGTGGAGGTGGTGAGCGGCAAGGAGTCGGAGGTCCGGGTCAAGCCGCCCGGAGAAGGCCCGGGCGCGGTGCTCTCGGCGGCGCTCGCGGGCAACCGCCTGGACGCGGCGGCGCTTGAGGCCGCCACGGCGCTGGGCCAGACGCTGCGGGCGGACGTGCTCGTGCTGGGCACGGTCTCCCGCGCGGGCACGGGGCTCGCCCTGGATGCGTTCCTCTTCGTACCCGGCACCCGGACGCTGCGCCGCGTGCCCCGCATCCCGCTGGACACGGATCTGCTCGACGCGGGCCCACCACTGCGTCAGCTCGCCGCCACGCTCGCGGCCCAGGGAGCGGAGGCGGGTGGGCCGTCCACCGTGCCCGTGGCCCCGGCCGAGCAGGGCATTCCCTCTGCGCGCCTGACGGAGGTGAAGTACCCGGTGCGAGAGCCCCCCGCGAGCGCACCGAAGCCTGCCCCGCCCGCGCAGAGCCGTCCGCCGCTCGCCCCTCGCAAGCCGCTTGTCCGCCCATGAGTCTGCGTGGCCGCTTCGCGCCCAGCCCCACCGGGCGCCTCCACCTGGGTAACGCCCGTAGCGCCCTGCTGGGCTGGCTCCAGGCCCGTGCCGCGGGAGGCCAGTTCCTGCTGCGCGTGGAGGACCTCGATCGGGCCCGCTGCCGTCCTCAGTACGTGGATGACCTGATGCGGGACATGGAATGGCTGGGGCTCACCTGGGACGAGCCGCTGCTTTTCCAGAGCGCCCGCGACGAGGTGTACCGGGAAGCGCTGGGCCGGCTGGAGCAGGAGGAGCGCGTCTACCCCTGCTTCTGCACCCGGGCGGAGATTGCCCGTGCGGCGAGCGCGCCCCACGGCTTGAGTGAAGAGGGCCCCCGCTATCCTGGCACCTGTGCCCGGCTCTCCTCCGCTGAGCGCGCCGAGCGTTCCCGCACGCGGACTCCCGCCTACCGCTTCCGTGCCCCGCCGGGCGAGGTGCGCTTCGTGGACGGGCTGCAGGGCCCGTACGCCCAGGACGTGGCCGAGGTGGTGGGAGACTTCGTGGTGCGCCGCAATGACGGCGTGGCCAGCTATCAGCTCGCGGTGGTGGTGGATGATGCCGCCACGCACATCACCCACGTGCTGCGGGGAGATGACCTGCTCAGCTCCACGCCTCGCCAGATTCAGCTCTACACGGCGCTCCGGCTGCCGGCACCCGCCTTCTTCCACGTGCCGCTGGTGATGGGAGAGGACGGCAAGCGGCTGGCCAAGCGCGAGGGAGCCTTCGCCCTGGCCGAGCTGCGTGAGCGAGGGCTACCAGCCGAGCGTGTCCTCGGGCTGCTTGCCGCGTGGAGTGGGCTGGGTGACGGCTCGCCCGTCGCGCTGGAAGAGCTGATGAAGCGCTTCCGCCCGGAGCAACTGCCCCGGGCGCCGGTGACGGCCCGGGAGCAGACGATTGTCGCCGCGCTCGGCCTCTGAGCTGAGTGCCCCCTCGCCCCACGAGGGCCCGAGCCTGGGCCCGCCGATGTTACAAACATTGAACAGATCCCACCTTTGCCTCGGAACAGAGCGCCACGCCAACGGGCGGAGCGTTTCCTTCATGGGAGAGGCAGAGCCATGGCTGAAATCGTGGAGAAGTCGCGGATAGAGGCGGTCCCAGGCATCCCCTTCAAGCTGAGCTGGGGCGCCATCTTTGGAGGGACCTTTGTCGCCCTGGGCGTCTGGGTGTTGCTGTACTCGCTGGGACTGGCGCTGGGCCTGTCCTCGGTGGACCCAGCGGATCCGGGCAGTGCCAAAGCGGCGGGGATCGGCACGGGCATCTGGTCGCTGATCGCCCCCCTCATCGCGCTCTTCGTGGGTGGCCTGGTGGCTTCGCGCACGGCGGGAGTGATGGACAAAATGGGCGGCGCGCTGCACGGCGCGGTGCTCTGGGGCCTCACCACGCTGGCGGGCGTGATTGTCATGGGCATGGCGCTCTCGTCGCTGTTGGGCACGGTGTTCAACGTGGGCAAGGCCGCGGTGGGAGCCACGGGCTCGGCGGTGGCCAGCGCCGCGCAGGGGGCCGCCTCTCAGGGAGGCAACGTAGGCAACCTGGCACGCTCGTTCGGGCTCGACGCGAATGATGCGCTGGCGCCCATCAACCAGCGGCTGCAGGCGGAGGGCAAGCCCACCATCACCGCGCAGCAGCTCGAGGCCTCCACCAAGGACGTCATCAGCAGCTCCATTCAGCAGGGCCGCATGGACCGCAACCTGCTGGTGAACTCCATCGCCCAGAACACGGCCCTCTCGCGGCAGGACGCGGAGCAGATCGCCGGCCGTATCGAGGCGCAGTGGAACCAGCAGTGGGGCCAGGTGCAGGCCAAGGCGGGTGAAATCAAGGAGCAGGTGCAGACGGGCGCGCTCCAGGCGGCGGACACCACGGGCCGCGTCTTCTGGGGCGTGTTCTTCGCGCTGCTGCTGGGCCTCATCTCGGCCATCGTCGGTGCCACCATCGGTGTGAGCAACCGCCAGCGCTACTACGCGGGAGGCACCGTGGTGCCG
>DASVVJ010000129.1:0-17984 GCA_036389955.1 Myxococcaceae bacterium | reverse complement strand
GGGCAAGGACGAGCAGGCCGCGCGGAAGATCCTTCAGGACGCGCAGGCGCTCGAGCGGGCCGGTGCCTACGCGCTGGTGCTCGAGGGCGTGCCGGCGGAGCTGGCCCGGCAGATCACCCAGCGCCTGAGCATTCCCACCATTGGCATCGGCGCGGGAGTTCACTGCGACGGACAGGTGCTCGTCTGTTACGACCTGCTGGGCATGAACCCGGACTTCAAGCCCAAGTTCGTCAAGCGCTACGCGGACCTGCACGGCAACATCACCGGTGCGGCGGGTGCGTTCTTCACCGAGGTTCGCGCGGGCACATTCCCCGACGAGGAGCACTCGTTCCACTCGAAGACGCTGCGCCTGGTGGCCTCCAACGCCCACCCGGAGATGGAGACTTCCGAGGCCGGCGAGAAGGTAGGCCCCATCTACGGGGTCCCGGTCTAGCGCCATGGCGCCCCAGGTCCTTCGCACCCTTCCCGAGGTGAAGGCGTGGGTGGAAGCCCTGCGCAGGCAGGGCCGCCGGCTCGCGCTGGTTCCCACCATGGGGTACCTGCACGAGGGGCACCTGTCGCTCATGCGCGAGGGGCGCCGCCACGCGGACGTGGTGGCCGCCTCCATCTTCGTCAACCCCACGCAGTTCGGTCCCCGGGAGGACCTGGGCCGCTACCCGCGGGACTTCGAGGGAGATTTGTCCAAGTGCGCCAGCGCGGGCGTGGACGCCGTCTTCGCTCCCGAGGCGGGGGCCATGTACCCGCCGGGCTACCAGACGTATGTCGAGGTGACGGACGTGAGCCAGGGGCTGTGCGGAGACCGCCGCCCCGGGCACTTCCGCGGCGTGGCCACCATCGTCACCCAGCTGCTGTGCCTGTTCCGGCCCGAGGTGGCACTCTTCGGAGAGAAGGACTACCAGCAGCTTCAGGTCATCAAGGCGCTCAACCGGGATCTGCACCTGGGCGTGGAGATCCTCGGCATGCCCACGGTGCGCGAGCCGGACGGGTTGGCGATGAGCTCCCGCAATGCCTACCTCTCCCCGGAGGAGCGGCAGCGCGCGCTCTCTATCTCCCGGGGGCTTGCCGCGGCGCAGGCCCTGTACCGCTCGGGTGCCCGGGGAGCGGTGGCGCTGGTTGACGCGGTGCGCCGCGAGATTCGGGCCGCGGACCTCCGGGAGGATTATGTGGAACTGGTGGACGCGGAGAAGCTGACGCCGGTGGCGGAAGTCCGGCCGGGCCAGCCCGCGCGTCTGCTGGTGGCCGCCTTTTGTGGGACGACCCGGTTGATCGATAACCAGTCCGTTGGCGGGTAGGGGAAGCGCATATGGCAGGGGTCAAGGCGAAGGCGGCGGGGGGAGCAAACGGACACATCAAGGTCATCTCCGAGAACCGCAAGGCGCGCGCCGCCTACACCGTGGACGAGAAGCTCGAGGCGGGCCTGCAGCTGACCGGCAGCGAGGTGAAGTCCCTGCGCGAGGGCACGGCCAACCTCTCGGACGCCTACGCGCTGCCCAAGGGCTCCGAGCTGTATCTGCTCAACGCCCACATTGGCACCTACAAGCCGGCCATCCTGTTCTCGCACGAGCCCACGCGGGGGCGGAAACTGCTATTGCACCGGGCGGAAATTGATCGGTGGGCAGCGAAGGTGCGCGAGCGGGGTTATTCCATCATCCCGCTTGTGCTGTACTTCAAGAATGGGCGGGCCAAGGTCGAACTGGGCCTGTGCCGCGGTAAGACTCACGAGGACCGGCGTCAGGACATCAAGGAACGGGAGACGAAGCGGGAGATAGATCGGGAAGTGCGCCGTCGCTGAAGCGCGTCCCGCCCCCGCCACGCATAGGATGGACAAGAAGGGTCCTGACAAGAAGGAGCGCCTGCTGACGGCGCTGGACCAGGGGATGGTGATGATCCACCTGGACGCGCGACGCCCTGGCGTGAGTGTGCCGCCTCATCTGCGGGGTGAGTCGCACCTGCGGCTGAACCTCTCGTACCGTTTTGATCCGCCGGATCTCTCGGTCACCGATTGGGGCGTGCGCTCCACGCTGAGCTTCTCGGGCTCGCGCTTCACGATAGCGGTGCCCTGGTCGGCGCTGTTCGCCATCGCCAGCCACGTGACGAAGGACCTGTTCTGGATGTACCCGGACGACATGCCGCCGGAGCTGCTCCAGCAGACGATGGTCACCAGCAAGGTGCCTACGCCCGAGGTGGCGCCCGCGCCGGTGCCTGCTCAGGCTTCGGCTTCGGCTTCGGCCTCGGCGGAGGCCCGGCCGCGCACGGTGCTGCGCGAGGTGTCCGCGGAGCGCACGGATCCGCCGCCCGAGGCGGCCGAGGGGCCTCGGGACGAGCCGCCCACCACGCCCCGGCGCGGCCACCTGCGCGTGGTGAAGTAACCTGCCTCAGCGCTTCTGGAGCTTGGCGTCGAGCTGCGCGGGAGCGCCGCCGGTGAAGGTGCCCTTCCACGGCTTGTAGCCCTGCAGGGACACCTGCACGGAGATCTCCACGCCCTGCGGAAACTCGTTGTCCATGACGAGCGGTGTGGTGCCCCGGTCCACCCCATCGATGCGCACGGCCGCGCCCTCGGGCGTGCTGCGCACGACGAGGGGCGGCAGCTCGATGGTGCTGCTCGACTCCAGCTGGCCGCGCATCGCTTCCTGCGCGCCTGGCACCAGGCGTTGCAGGTGCGGCAGGGCGAAGTAGCCCGCGGCGCCGAGCACTCCCAGGATGCCCAGGCGCAGCACCCACCGGCTCCAGGGGCTGCGGCGCTCGGGCTCCCACATCGTCTCGGGGCGGGCCTGACGCTCCTGCAATTCGAGCCGCTCCTCGGGCACGTCGGCCACTCCCGGTGCGGCCACGAGGGGCCCGGGCCGCTCGACGGTCAGCGTCGAGGCGCAGCGATCGCAGGGCGCATAGGCGGAAGGCAGCGGCGAGTCACAGCGCACGCAGCGGAAGGACGTGGGCACCGCCGAGGCCGCCTGAGAGGACTCGGACGCTGGCGCGCTCGGGGGCACCGCATTCAGCGAGTGGCTGTTGAAGAGAAGCGCGTCCCGCAGGGAGAGCTCTTCCGCCGGCGCGGGGGAAGACCCGGCGGAGGGCGAGGAGTCCGCCAGGAGCACCTTGCCGGGCCGGGTATCCGCGAGCGGCGTGGTGGAGCGAGGGGCGATCAGCCGTCCACTCGAGCTGAGCTCCGCACTGCCAGGGGTAGCGGCCCACTCCATGGCGAACTCGGCGGCGGGCGCGACGCCGCGGTTTCCAGGCGAAGAGCTGGTGGGAGGAGGCGGAGCCGGCTCGACGCCGCGAAGCCCTGGCGGGGGATTGGCGGGAGGAGCCGGCGGTGAGGCGGGCTTCTCCTCGCCGGAGGTGCGCGAGGCCTCGGCCTGCTCGAGCAGGGTGGGAGGCATGGCCAGCCGGGCGATGAAGGCGGCCAGGGTGTGCGAAGTGGCAGGCTCTCCGGCGCGCGCCAGGTAAAGCGCGAGCGCCTCGCCCATGGCCTCGGGCTGAGGGAAGCGTGCTTCGGGCGCCTTGGCCAGCGCGCGCATGACCACCTCGACCAGCGGCTCGGGCACGCCGGTGAGGGGCGGCGGCTCCTTCTGGGCAATGGCCATGGCGACGATGATCGGATCCTTCGCGTCGCTGAAGGGGTGCTCGCCGGTGAGCAGCTCGTAGAGGACGATGCCCAGGGAGAACAGATCGCTGATCGCGGTGGCCGAAGCGCCGGTGATGACCTCGGGGGCGGCGTAGGAAGGCTTGCCCTTGAAGACGCCGGGCTGGGTGCCGTGCGAGACGCCCTCCAGCTTGGCGATGCCGAAGTCGGTCACCTTCACCTCACCCTCGCGCGACACGAGGATGTTGGACGGAGAGATGTCGCGGTGGGCCATGAGCACCGGCCGGCCGTTGTGCGTGCGCCGGTACGCGTGGGTGAGGCCGGCGAGCGACTGCAGGCCGATGAAGGCCACCAGGTGCGGCGGGAAGCGGATGCCCTGCCGCTTCGCACGGCGGATCAACGCGCCCAGGTCCCACCCGTTCACCAGCTCCATCACCAGGAAGAGCCCGTCCGGGTCGCTGCCTACGTCGTACACGCTGACCAGGTTCTGGTGGTGCAGGTGGGTGGCCAGCTTCGCCTCGGAGAGGAACATGGCCGCGATGGACTCGTCCTTGGCCAGGTAGCGCAGGATGCGCTTGATGGCCACGGGCTTCTCGAAGCCCTCGGCGCCCCGGGAGATGCCCAGGAACAGCTCCGCCATGCCTCCAGAGGCCAGGGGGCGTACGAGCCGGTAGCGTTCGTTCACGGCAGCTCTCTCCGAAGTCCTCAGCCCTGCGGCTGGGTGATGTCGCGCAGCAGCCGCCAGGGGTAGATGCCGGTGCCGTGCCCGTCACTGAAGGCCAGCGTCAGGGCGTAGTTGCCCACCGGCTGCAGCGACTGGATGCGGATGTCGGCGGGCACGCGGTTGGGGTCCAGCGTGCGTTTGTTCGTCCACTCGTCCACGCACGCGGCGCAGGGACACTGTTGGCGCAGCACCTGCGCAGTGGCGGAGGTACGTGCTCCATCATCCCAAGTCAGTGAGAGCTCCGAGGCGTCCGGCGCGAGCTGGACGTCGGTGGCAGTGACGGGCTTGGGGGCCGGCTTGATGCGATCCCAGAAAGTCACCGGGGCACCTTACCCGAAACTCACGAGGCCAGCTTGACTGGCTGACGGTGGCCCTCCAGTCGCACGCCTTTGTTCTGCAGCACCCGGCGCAGGGCATCCACCACGGCGGGGTCCAGCTGCATGCCGCTGAGCTTCTTGAGGATCTCCATGGCCTGCTCCAGCGGCATGGCCTTCTGGTAGGGGCGGGTGGAGGTGCAGGCATCGAAGGTGTCCGCGCAGGCGACGATGCGCGCCAGCAGGGGAATCTCCTCGCCCTTGAGCTTGTCGGGGTAGCCGCTGCCGTCCCAGCGCTCGTGGTGGCTGCGCACGCACGCGCGCACCGAGGACAGGAAGCTCACCGGCCCGATGATCGAGTCGCCGATGGCCGGGTGCTCGCGCATGATGGCCATCTCCGCGTCGGTCAGCCGCGACTGCTTGCAGAGAATGGACTCGACGATGCCGATCTTGCCGATGTCGTGGAGGATGCCGCCGTACTGAAGCTGCTTGAGCTGGCGCTCGGGAAGCTGCAACTCGCGGCCGATCTCCACCGCCACATCTCCCACGCGCTGGCTGTGGCCGCGGGTGTAGGCGTCCTTCGAGTCGATGGAGTTGGCCAGGGCGACGATCGTCTCCAGGTAGCCCTGCTCCAGGCTCTCGTAGAGCCGGCGGTTCTCCAGGTCGTACGCCATGAGCTGCTTGCTCATGTAGTTGAACGTCTGCGCCAGCTCACCCAGCTCGTTGTTGGAGCGGATCTCCACCTCGGCGCCGAACTTGCCGCCGGCCAGCTCCAGCGCCTTGGCGGTGAAGTTCTTCAGCGGGCGGGTGAGGGTGCGCGAGAAGATGGAGGCCAGCACCGCGGCCACGAGGATGGCGGCGCCCAGCACCAGCAGCAGGCGTTTCTCCATGGACTCGACCTGGTGGTAGGCCTGCACCACCGGCTGCTCGGAGACGATGGCCCAGTCCAGCTCGGGCAGCACCGTGTAGGCCGCCACCGTGGCGTCCTGGCCCTTGCCGAAGTTGCCGACGTGGAAGTGCTCCGCATCCGGCGAGTGCGCCAGCTGCTCGAGCAGGTGCACCACCGGGCCGCGCTGGGAAATGTCCGTCCCGTCCGGCAGCGCAGCGCCGCCGGCCACCAGGTGCCCGTGGCGGTCCGCCACGTAGAAGAAGCCGTTGGAGCCCACCTTCTCCTGGAGCAGCAGCTGCTTGAGGCCCGCCAGCGAGACGTCCGCGGCGATGTAGCCCTTGAGCGGCTCGCCCACGGGGAAGGCCAGCGTGAGCACCGGCACGCGCTCTTGCTGGCTGGTGAGCCACTGCACCTCGGAGTAGTGCACG
Organism: Myxococcaceae bacterium; assembly: GCA_036389955.1. Lineage (GTDB taxonomy): Bacteria > Myxococcota > Myxococcia > Myxococcales > Myxococcaceae > DATHBR01. The sequence goes on along the minus strand of DASVVJ010000129.1, from coordinate 12,049 downwards.
CGGGTGCCGCCCTCGAGCAGGGCCCGCGCGCGCTCCTCGTGCTCGGCCACCGCGGTGGGCTTCATGTCACTGACGGCGAAGGCCTGCAGCCCCGGCATCCGCTGCTTGCTCGGAGAGAAGATGGTGATGGCGAGCACCTCGCGGTGCTGGGTAAGCACCGAGGCCAGCAGCGCCTGCTGCTCGGGCTGGGGGCGGGTGAAGAAGGCGGTTTTGGCCAGCCCCACCACGGCTTCCGAGGGCTCGGACAGGAAGTTGTCCAGCTTGAGCTGCAGCTGTTTGACGCGTTCCTGGGCAAGCTCCTGCGCATCGCGCACGAGCAGCTCACGGGTGTGGGACACGGACAGCCAGCCCACCATCACCGTGGGGATGATGCTGGCCACCAGCATCAGCAGGAGGATGGCTTTGAAAAGGCGCACGCGTTGTCGTCCCCGCTACTTCCAGTCCGTCCCGCCAATCTGCAGCGACACCTTGTCCTCGACCAGCTCGAAGAAGCGCTCGGCGGATGCATCCGACTTCTGGCTCTCACCCACCGCCCGCACCACCCACCGATAACGGCCAGCGGGAAGCGGTGGCAACTGCCACTTCGTCGTGTTCAACGTCTGACGCAGCGGCTCGCCCTTCACGGGTTGTACCTCCACCTCGTACTGCCTGGCGCCGGTGACGGCGTCCCATGACAGCCGCACCGGGCCCAGCTGGCCGCGCACGGGAGTGAACCGCAGCTTCTGGTTCTCCGTCGGAGCGCGCAGCGCGGGCGGCTCCAGCGGCTTCTCGGCCAGAGGAGGCGGCTTGCCCTTCTCCACGCGCAGCGTCTCGCCGGGGTTCACCGGTTGCGTCACGTTCTCCGCGCTCACCCGCACCGAAGGACCCGAGCGCACCGACACCGTGGTGTTCCCGTCCTCGCCCACCTTCACCTGGAAGTTGGACGGGGCGCCCGCGCTCGGGGACAGCAGCGTCCAGGCGTTGTCGGCCGCCTTGGCCGAGGACACGTAGTCCGCGGCCTGGAAGTGCGCCTCGGCCTCGCGCAGCTTCACCGAGGCCTCCTCGCGCTTGGTGGCGTGGCGATCGGCCTGGGCCACGGCGTTGCGCGCCGACTCCAGCGACTTCAGCGCCCGGGCCCGGTCCGCCTCGGGCGGCAGCTTGAGCGTGGTGCCCGCGGGCACCGCGTCCGAGGTGAGGTTGTTGAGCGCCTTGAGTTCGCTGGCACCCTTGGCGTCGCCCAGCTCGCGCTGAGCGATCTGCGCCAGGGACTCGCGCTCCTGCACGACGACCTGACGCTCGGGGGAGGTGCCCGCGAGAGAGAGAAGAAGGAAGAGAGCGCCTCTCATTGGAACACGATCTCCCTTCCGGCCTGAATGGTGGCCGACGGCGTGGACACGGAGATCGACTGGGTGGCCGGCAGGTCCAACGTCGCGTCCACCTGGCCCTTGATGAGGGTGAGGTCCGTGCGCTGCTGTCCGGGCCTCGTGCGCGTCTCGGCGATGCCGATGAGCGCATCCTCACTCAGATTCACCACGCCGCCGTTGGCGAAGACCACGCGCGCGCTGGCGCCGCCGGCGGTGCGCACCTTGTCATTCTCGAACAGCGGCAGGCCCTCGGTCGCCGCCAGCCAGTCATCCCCCACCGAACGCTTGAGCTTCACGTCCCCGCGCAGCTCCCGCAGGTGCGCGCGCGGCACCGGCGCCTTGGGGGAATTAGGGGAGGGCACGGGCAGCTTCTCGTCGGCGGTGCAGCCGAAGGGCAGAGCCGTCAGAGCCAGGGCGAGGAACATGTAGGATCGGCGGCCGGTCACGGGGGGGGATTCCAGGGGCGCAGTCTAGCCGGGAAATCCCTTTTCTCGCACAACCCCCATACCCATGCTCGCTAGTCCACCAGGCGGCGGTGTTGGAGACAGGGCAGATTGCGGCGGATGCGCGCCTGAAGCTCCGGATCCACCGGTGCCAGCGCCAGCCCCTCGCCCTCCGAGGCCCGGGCGGTGACGAGCCCCCACGGATCCACCACCATCGCGTGACCATAGGTGACACGCTTGTCGGAATGCCGCCCACCCTGGGCGGGGGCGAACACGTAGCACTGGTTCTCGATGGCGCGGGCCCGGAGCAGCACCTCCCAGTGGTCCTTGCCCGTCATCAGCGTGAAGGCGGCGGGCACGGCCAGCAAGGTGGCTCCTTCCTTGGAGGCCAGGCGCCGGTACAACTCGGGGAAGCGCAGGTCGTAGCAGACCGACAGGCCCAGCTTGCCCACCTCCGTCTGGGCCGCCACCACCTCGGTGCCGGGAGCCACCGCGGCGGACTCCTGGTAGGTCGCCCCGTCGCCTACATCCACGTCGAACAGGTGCATCTTCCGGTAGACGGCCAGGCGCTCGCCGCCGGGCCCGAAGAGGACGCTGGTGTTGTAGAGGCGGCCCCCCGGGGCGCCCGTCTCCAGCACCGAGCCGGCCAGCAGGGTGATGCGAAGCTCGCGAGCCAGCTGGGCCATGCGAGCCAGGGTGGGGCCTTCCAGGGACTCGGCGGCGCTGGAACGCTCGGCCTCGGAGCCCATCCAGGAGAAGTTTTCAGGCAGGCCGACCAGGCGGGCGCCCAGGCTGGCTGCTTGCCGGACGAGCCGGGTGGCGCTTTCGAGGTTGTTGGCCTTGTCCGCGGTGGACACCATCTGGGCGGCTGCGATCAGGTGCATGGCCTCGTTATAACCCCGAGGGCATGCATGGAACCCTTGGGAATCATTGTCCTTGGGTGCCATGTTTCAGCCTGAGCACGGGTGCGTCATCCTTTACACGCCGCTTGGGCGTGTGCTAGGGGACCCCCCCGACATTTTTCGACGGCAGTTCTTCGAAAAGTGGGCCGATGTGCCCGCTTTTCTTTTTTTGGAGCCCAGGTTTCCGGACGCATGGCGGAGAGCAACTTCAAGCAGACGGTGGAAGAGCGGGCGATGAGCCTGCTGGAGCCCATCGTTGCGGGCGAAGGTCTCGAGCTGGTCGATCTTGAGTTCCTCCGCGAGCGCGAAGGGTGGGTGCTCCGTCTGTTCATCGACAAGCCGGGTGGGCGTGTGGGGTTGGAAGAGTGCTCTCAGGTGTCCCGGGCGGTGGACCCGATCCTGGACGTCGAGGACTTCATCCCCACCGAGTACAACCTCGAGGTCTCCAGCCCCGGGGTCAACCGGCCGTTGAAGAAGCCGTCCCACTACGAGCGGGTGAAGGGGCAGAAGGTCAAAGTGAAGACCTTCGGTCCCATCGGCGACCCGCCCCGCAAGAACTTCACTGGCACGCTCGCTGAGGTGACAGGGGAGGACATCGCGGTCGAAGTGGAGGGAGCGGGCAGCTTCCGCATCCCCTTCAAGGACATCGCCAAAGCGAACCTGGAGTTCGAGTTCTAGCCGCCGACATACAGGGTGCGCCGTGAAGCGGCGGGCCCGTGGACCCCTTTAGGAGAAGATTATGCCTGCTCAAGCCAACCCCAACATCAACCTCAACCTCGTTCTCGACCAGGTGGCCAAGGACAAGGGCATCGAGCGGGGTGTGCTGATCGCGACCCTCGAGGACGCGATGAAGACCGCGGCCAAGAAGCACTTCGGCCAGGACCGCAACCTGGAAGCCAAGTACGACCCGGAGAAGGGCGTGGTGGAGCTGTTCCAGGCCATCGTCGTGGTGGACGAAATTACCGATCCCATCCAGGCGGTGAACCAGATCCTGCTGACCGAGGCCCGCAAGAAGGGCATGGAAGTGGAGGCCGGCGACGAGCTGGTGTTCCAGATCTTCTACCGGGACGAGGACGCCGCCGAGGCGAAGGCGCAGGACGACCAGTACGGCGACATTCTGCGGCTGAAGACGTTCCGCCGCGGCTTCGGCCGCATCGCGGCGCAGACGGCCAAGCAGGTCATCCTGCAGCGCACCCGTGACGCGGAGCGCGAGAACGTCTTCAACGAGTACAAGGACCGCAAGAACGAGATCGTCACCGGCATTGCCCGCCGGTTCGAGCGCGGCAACATCATCGTGGACCTGGGCCGCGCCGAGGCGGTGCTCCCGGTGCGCGAGCAGGTGCCGCGCGAGACGTATCGCCCGGGCGACCGCGTGCAGGCCTACGTGCTGGACGTGCTGCGCGAGTCCAAGGGTCCCCAGATCGTGCTCAGCCGCGCGTCGGTCAATCTGCTGACCAAGCTGTTCGAGATGGAGGTGCCCGAGATCGCCGAGGGCATCGTCGTCATCGAGGCGGCGGCGCGTGAGCCGGGCGGCCGGGCGAAGATCGCCGTGAGCAGCCGGGACTCGGACGTGGATCCGGTGGGCGCGTGCGTGGGCATGAAGGGCAGCCGCGTGCAGGCGGTGGTGCAGGAGCTGCGCGGCGAGAAGATCGACATCGTGCCCTACGACGAGGATCCGGCCCGCTTCGTGTGCGCCGCGCTGGCGCCCGCCGAGGTCAGCCGCGTCATCATCGACGAGGCCAACCACGCCATGGAGCTCATCGTCCCGGACGACCAGCTCTCGCTGGCCATCGGTCGGCGCGGGCAGAACGTGCGCCTGGCCGCTCAGCTCACTGGCTGGAAGCTGGACATCAACAGCGAGAGCCGCGTGCGCGAGATGCGCGAGTTTGCCAACCGCTCGCTCGGCTCGCTGCCTGGCGTCAACGAGATGCTCATCGAGACGCTCTACGCCCACGGCTTCCGCCAGGCCAAGGACGTGGCCGAGGCCAGCCCCGACGTGCTCTCGCAGATCCCCGGGCTGGATCCTGCTCGCATCCCGGCCATGCAGGAGGCCGCGCGCAAGCAGATGGTGGACGACGCCGCCGAGCTGTCTCGCATGGACCACGAGCGAGAGGCCGCCCGCATCGCCGAGGCCCGCCGCCACCCCGACGAGCTCAGTCAGGCCGAGCGGATGGCTCGCGTCCGCGGGCTCGGCGAGAAGACCATCGAGTCGCTCATGTCCTCCGGCTACAAGACGGTGGAGGACATCGCCAACGAGAAGGACATCCAGAAGCTCGGCGACGTGCCGGGCGTTGGAATCAAGAAGGCGCGCCAGCTCAAGAGCGCGGCCGAGAACTACCTGGTGGAAGAGGCCAAGCTGCGCGCGGAGCTCAACTCCGAGCGCGGCCTGCCTCCTCCCTCCGCGTCCGGGGGCGCGGAAGTCTTCAAGTCCCCGTAAGTGGTACGGCCGGAGCGTGGGATGAGCCCAAAGTCCCAGTCCGGCAAGGCGCAGGGCCCCCCCATTGAAGGGCCCGTGCGAAGCTGTGTTGGCTGTGGCGCCAAGCGCGCACAAGCCGAGCTGACCCGGGTTGCCTTGGACCCGGAAGGGGAGGTGGTGGTGGACAAGGAGAGGAGGCTCCCTGGCAGGGGCGCCTACCTCTGCGGCGCCGGATGTCTGACGGCGGCGCTCAAACGGAAGGCCTTTGGGCGGGCCTTTCGGGGAAGGGCGGGCAAGGTTGACCCGCTGAAACTCGAGCAGGCGTGGGAGCCTGGCTCGGGTCCTCGAGGGGTGGGGTAGGGGAGTGGGTGTTACTGACCACTCGCACACATTTTTGGATTAGGGTGCTGCGCCCCGGTATCGGCGGAGCAGAAGGCCAAGCAACGTATGTCGAAGAAGCGCGTTCACGAAATTGCCAAAGAGCTCAAGAACCACGGCATTGAGCTCGACAACAAGGAGGTCGTTACCGAGCTCGCGGGGCTGGGTTACGACGTCAAGAGCCACTCGTCCTCGCTCGATGACGATCAGGCCACGGCTGCGGTCCAGAAGATCCTGGACAAGCGCAAGCCGAAGCAGCCCGCCGCCCCGGTAGCCGCCAAGGGCTTCGTGGTTCGCCGCAAGGTCGGCCCCACCACGAGTTCCTCGGCGGGTGACAACGCTCATGACACGGCGCAGTCGCCGTCCAACGAGCCCACGCATGCCGAGCCTGCGGCCGAGGTGCCTGTCGCTGCCGCGCAGGCCGAGCAGGCCGCCCCCGAGGCGCCTGCCGCCGCTGCGCAGGCCGAGCCAGCCGCCGAGCCTCCGAGGGCCGTGGCTCAGCCCGAGCCGGCTCCCGAGGCTCCCGCCGCTGCCGCCGCCACTGCGCCGGCGCCCGCTGCGGAAGCTCCCGCCGCTGTCGCCGCCACTGCACCGGCGCCCGCCGCCGAGGCTCCGGCTGCTGCCGCCGCCACTGCGCCGGCGCCCGCTGCCGAGGCGCCTGCCGCTCCCGTCGCGACTCCGCCGGCGCCTGCCGTCGAGGCTCCTCGAGCCGCTGCGCCGACGGCTGCCACGACGCCTCCGCGGTCCCCTGTCCAGGAGAGAACCTCTTTGCCGTCCAATCCTCCCTCCTCGCGCCCGGGCGTTCCTCCGACGATCCGCACGCAGGCCACGGTCATTTCTCGCCCGGCTCCGGGCATGACGGGCCGTCCCGGTGGTCCGGGTGGCCGTCCCGGGGGTCCGGGTGGCCAGGGTGGCCGTCCCGGTGGTCCCGGCGGTCCCGGTGGCCGTCCCGGTGGTCCGGGTGGCCAGGGTGGCCGTCCCGGGGGTCCGGGGGGGCAGGGTGGCCGTCCCGGTGCGCAGCAGTACAACCGTCCCGGTGGCCCAGGCAGCCAGGGTCCCGTGCGGCCCACGTCCACGGGCATGGGCGCGCAGGCCTCGGCCTCGCCGACCCAGCCGGGCCAGCCTCAGGTGATGGTGGGCGGCGTGCCGCATGCGCCGACGCCGCAGGATCAGCGCCAGCTTCGCCCCACGGCGACGCAGGCCGTCGTCATCTCGCGCCCGCTCATCCAGGTGCGCCGCGTCACCCCGACGACGAGCGCGCAGAAGCAATACCCGATGGCGCCGGGCAAGAAGGCCATCGGCGAGGTGCGCGAGTTCAAGGTCGTTCCGGATCACGCCGGACGGGGCCGCGAGCTCGTCGACGTCTCGAAGAACAAGGACAAGGCGCCGCGCAAGCGTGGCGGGCCCAATGACACGTCCATCTCCAAGGCGGAGCTGACGGACCTGGTCTGGGGCCGCGTCAACATCCCTGTTCGCGGCAAGAAGAAGAAGCCGACGAAGAAGGGCGCCAAGACGCAGATCACCCAGATGGCCGAGGAGAAGAAGGTCATCAAGCTGCAGGAGGGCATCAGCGTGTCCGACCTGGGCCAGCGCATGGGTGTGCGCACCGCAGACATCATCAAGAAGCTGATGGGCCTGGGGAAGATGGCCACCGCCAACCAGATGGTGGACGCGGACACCGTCGAGCTCATTGCCACCGACTACGGCTGGAAGGTGGACCGGGTGGGCTTCGAGGTGGAGGACTACCTGCCCGAGGTGGATCTCAAGCCCGAGGACGAGCGTACCCGCCCGCCGGTCGTCACCGTCATGGGCCACGTCGACCACGGTAAGACGAGCCTGCTGGACGCCATCCGCTCGGCCAACGTGGCCTCGGGCGAGGCTGGCGGCATCACCCAGCACATTGGCGCCTACAGCGTCACCACCAAGCGTGGCGACCTGACGTTCCTGGACACGCCGGGCCACGAGGCCTTCACGTCCATGCGCGCCCGCGGCGCCAACGTGACGGACATCGTCATCCTGGTGGTCGCGGCCGACGACGGCGTGATGCCTCAGACGGTCGAGGCCATCAAGCACGCCAAGGCGGCCGAGGTGCCCATCGTCGTCGCCATCAACAAGATGGACGTGCCGGGCGCCAACCCGGACCGCGTGAAGAAGGACCTGGCCAGCCACGAGCTGGTGCCCGAGGAGTGGGGCGGTGACACCATCATGGTGCCCGTGTCCGCCAAGCAGAAGATGAACCTGGACCTGCTGCTGGAGAACGTCGTGCTCCAGGCCGAAGTGCTCGAGCTGACGTCCAACCCGGTTCGTCCGGCGGTGGGTGCCATCATCGAGGCCAAGCTGGATCGCGGCCGTGGCCCCGTGGCTACCGTGCTGGTGCAGGAGGGCACGCTGCGGCTGGGCGACGCCATCGTCACCGGTACGCACTACGGGCGCGTTCGCGCGATGAACAACAGCCGCGGCGAGATGGTGAAGGAAGTGCTCCCGGGTTACTGCGCGGAGGTCATCGGCCTGTCGGGCGTGCCCACCGCGGGTGACGCCATCAACGTGGTGGCGGACGAGAAGGCGGCCAAGCAGATCGCCGATCACCGCGCCATGAAGGAGCGCGCCCAGGACCTCAGCAAGGTCAACCGCGAGACGCTCGACCAGCTGTTCGCCAAGACGAAGGCGGGCGGCGGCCCCAAGGAGCTGCGCGTCGTCATCAAGGCGGACGTGCAGGGCTCGGCCGAGGCCGTGAAGCAGGCGGTGCAGAAGCTCGCCACCCACAAGGTGAAGGTGGAGGTCATCGACACCGGCGTGGGCGCCATCACCGAGTCGGACGTGATGCGTGCGGCCGCCTCCAAGGGCCTGGTGCTGGGCTTCAACGTGAAGCCGGAGTCGGGTTCCGAGGCCGCGGCCAAGGCCCAGGGCGTCTCGTTGCAGGGCTACAGCATCATCTACGAGCTCATCGATGGTGTCCGTACGGCCATGGAAGAGCTGCTGGAGCCCATCCGCACCGAGCGCAAGCTGGGCCGGGCGGAGGTGCGCAACACCTTCAACGTGCCGAAGCTGGGTACCATCGCAGGTGCGGCGGTGCTCGAGGGTGTCATCAAGCGCGGTGCCTTCGTGCGCCTCATGCGCGAGAACAAGCAGCTGTTCTCCGGGAAGATGGCGTCGCTGCGCCGCTTCAAGGACGACGTCAAGGAAGTGGCGCAGGGCTTCGAGTGCGGTATCGGCATTGAGAACTACAACGACCTCAAGCCGGGCGACATCATCGAGGCCTACGAGATCGAAGAGACGCGCCAGAGTCTGACGTAAGCCCCTCGTTGCCCGCGGCGCTGTTCTCCGTTGGCCCCGGCGGCTGGCCTATGTGCCACCGCCGGGCAGAGGGTCTCTCGTCATGTTCGTTTGTGTCGCACGTCTCACGCTTCAGATTCCCGAGAGCGGTTCACTCAAGGCCAAGCGCCAGGTGCTCCGCCGGGTCACCGAGCGGGTGAAGGCCCGCTTCAACGTCGCTGTCGCCGAGGTGGATGACAACGACCTCTGGCAGAAGGCCTCCATTGCCATGGCCGTGGTGGGCAACGACCGCCGCCACGTGGATGAGCAGATGGAGAAGATCATCCACTTCGTGGAAGAGATGTACGTGGCTCCCCTCATCTCCCGGGAGAAGGAGATCCTCGCCCTGGGGGACAAGCTCTTCCAGCACGAGCTGCCACCCAGCAGGGCCCCGGGTGACGAAGACGGGGATGACGGGGAAGAGACGGAAGAAGAGGGGGAGGGCTTGAGCCCCGATGAGCTGATTGCCAGCTTGAACCGGGCGGAGCGCTCCATGGCCGAGGCGGAGGGAATGGGAGACTGGGAGAGCCGTCACGGGGGCAAGGAAGGCACCAGCAAGCCTGCTCGCTCGGGCGGCCGTGGGGGCCCAATGACGCTGGATGAAGCCCGGACGCGCGCTCGTACCCTGCGCAACCCCCGGGACTGGGAGAAGAAATGAGCACGCATTCTCGACCGGAGCGCGTGGGACAGGAGATCCAGGCCGCCATCGGGCAGATCCTCTCCCGGGGTGAGCTGAGGGACCCGCGTATCGGCTTCATCACCATCACCGGGGTGAAGGTGTCTCCGGACCTGCGCGTGGCGCGCGTCTTCTACTCGATGCTGGGCACCGAGAAGGAGCGCGAGGACACGCAGAAGGGCCTGGAAGCGGCCAAGGGCTACGTGCGCCGCGAGGTGACCGCGGTGGTGAACCTGCGCGTATCCCCTGAGATTTTCTTCTCCTTCGACGAGTCCGTGGGCGAGGGCGACAAGATTGACCGTCTCCTGCGCGAGGTTCGGCAGAAGGAAGGCTGGTAACCGCGTCCGGCGGCATCCATGATGGACGTAAGGAAAGTCATGGACGGCGTTCTCGTCATTGATAAGCCCAAGGGTCCCACTTCTTTTGACGTGGTGCGGCAAGTGCGCGCGCTGCTCAAGGTGAAGAAGGCGGGGCACACCGGCACACTGGACCCGATGGCCACGGGCGTGCTGCCCATCTGCCTGGGCGAGGCCACCAAGGTGGCGGGCTTCATCACCGAAGGCGACAAGGCTTACGAGGCCACGGTGCGCCTGGGCGTGGAGACGGACACCCAGGACGCCGAGGGCAAGGTGATGGCCGAGGCGCCGGTGCCTCCGCTGACGGCCGCCCTGCTGGAGTCGGCGCTCGCGCCGTTCCGGGGCACCTTCGAGCAGGTGCCGCCCATGTATTCGGCCGTCAAAGTGGGCGGCAAGCGCCTGTACGAGCTGGCGCGCGCAGGTGAAGAGGTGGAGCGGGCCGGCCGCCAGGTGACGGTGTACGAGCTGACGCTGCGCGACTTCTCTTCCAACACGCTGCGGTTCTCGGTGCGCTGCTCCAAGGGCTTCTTCGTCCGCACGCTGGCCTATGACATTGGCCGGGCGCTGGGCTGCGGGGCTCACCTGGAGGCGCTGCGGCGCACCATGAGCGGCCCCTTCACCCTGGCCCAGTCGCTGCCGCTGGCGGACCTGCCCGCGCTGGCCCAGGAGCGCGAGCCCGTGGCCCGCCGGCTGCTGTCCATGTCCGAGGCGCTGACGAACCTGCCCGCCATTCGCGTGAGCGCGGCGGAGGCGACGCGTGTCTCTCATGGCGTGCCGCTGGAGGCCTCGCCCATGCCGGGCCGCGTTCGCGTGGTCGGGCCGGATGAGCGGCTGCTGGCCGTCGCCGAGGTGGTGAAGGGCCGGCTCAGCTACCTGCGCGTGCTGGTCTGACGGGAGGCGCGTGGCCCGGGCGCTCGACATCACCGTGGTGGTGGCTCCCGGTTTGAGGGCTGCCTTCGAAGGCCGGCTCGTCGTCACCCTGGGCATGCCCGCCACCGCCACCATGGGCGACGTGCTCGAGTCGCTGCTGCGGCTCTACCCGCGCACCCAGGCCCTGCTCGCCGGGGACCGGGGGGCTCCCGGCGGGCGCTATCTGCACGTGGCGCTGGATGAGCACTCCAGCCGCGAGCTGGCTCAGGGCCGGGTGGGGCTGGCTGCTGGACACAAAGTGTTCGTCTTCGCTCTGTCCCGTCCTCCAGCGAGCAGGCAAACAAGCCTGGAAGGTTGACCGCTTGCGGGGGCGAAGCTTATAAGCCCCCGGATCGTTAGAAGGGAAAGGCCCGGTCTGTACCCCTCCGCGGACCGCGGCGCCTCGTCTGTTCCACCGGAGCGGGTAGAAGAGAGACCGAACCATGTCGTTGCATCAGGAGCGTAAGGCAGACCTCGTTTCGAAGTTCCGGACCCACGAGACGGACACCGGGTCCCCCGAGGTGCAGGTGGCGCTGCTGTCCGAGCGCATCAACATGCTCACCGAGCACTTCAAGACGCACAAGAAGGACCACCACTCGCGCCGCGGCCTGCTGAAGCTGGTCGGTCAGCGCCGCCGGCTGCTGGACTACCTGAAGACGAAGGACACCGCGCGTTACCGCAAGCTCATCGAGGGCCTCGGTATCCGCAAGTAGGCCTGGTTTTCCCCGGGGCGCTGGCATCCACCAGCGCCCCACGTTTTTTGTTGGTTGTTGCAAAGAGGCGGGGCGGCGAAGGAGCAAGGGCGAGGAAGCTGTTGGAAGTTTTGGTTTCCGTTCGGAGTGGCTGACGCCGGTCAGCCCCCGCGATCAGGGATCAAAATTCCGCAGGGTCCCTGCCGGCGCTCTCAGGCGCCCCAGAGTCGAAGTCAAATCCGCAGTCAGACCGCGGTTGCCCGATTCCGCCTGTCCAAGGCCCGGCGACCGCTCATCACCCGAAGCCCTCCGGGACGTGGACCCAACCCTCGCGGGTGCGAGGCGGGACACGCACGGCAGAGGCCTTTCAGGAAGCAGAGACAAGGACATGCTGAAGAAGAGCGTCAAGATTGGTGACAGTGAGCTGAGCATCGAGACGGGCCGCCTGGCCAAGCAGGCCGACGGTTCGGTGGTGGTGCGCTACGGCGACACCATGCTGCTGGTCACCGCGGTGAGCGCGAAGGAGAAGAAGGACGTCGACTTCCTGCCCCTCACGGTGGAGTACCAGGAGAAGCTGTACTCGGCGGGCCGCATCCCCGGCAGCTACTTCAAGCGCGAGGGC
>DASVVJ010000128.1:0-6063 GCA_036389955.1 Myxococcaceae bacterium | reverse complement strand
CCACCGCGTCGTACTCGGCGGCCGCGGCCTCCCACTCCTCGAGCGCCCAGAGGATCTCCGCGTAGAAGAAGCGCAGGTTGAAGGCCGAGTCCGAGACGAACTCCGGATCCGAGTTGGAGGCGAACGCCTCCACGTACTGCTTGTAGATGTCGCGGGCGAGCCGGTAGGTCTCCACCTGGCGCGTCTTCTGCGCCTCCTGGTGGTACTCGGTCACCATCACGCGCATGGCCTCTTCGGTGACGTTGAAGGCGTTGCGCAGCACCGGCGTGTTGCCGTTGTTGGCCTGCCACCACGGCTTGCCCGGGCTGTACAGGTCCACCATGAGCTTCATCTCCGCGCGGACCTGGGTGCGCTGGCGCAGCCCCTCGTAGGAGCGGACGATGGCCTGCTGGAACTCGGGCGCGTTGGGGCCCATGGGCTCGTCGCCGATCAGGTTGCGGAACATGAAGATCGCGCTGTCGAAGTGACCCGCGTCCGCCAGGCCCACCGCCGTCTTCGAGATCAGCCGCGACTGGCGCTTCTTCGGGGCCTTCGCCTTGAAGTAGGCAATGGCCTCCTTCGGCTGATCCAGCTGCACGTAGAAGACCGTCAGGTCGTTGAGCGCCTCGGTCTTGAGGTCACCCAGCTCCTCGCCGCGCGTCTCCGCGTAGTCCACCGCCTCGTGCAGCTTCTTGAGGCCCGCCTCGTAGTCGCCGCTGTTGTAGTCGCACCACGCCAGCTTGTAGATGGCGTACGCGTAGATCTTCGGAACGCCCGTGTCGCGCGCCTTCTCGTAGTTCTGCCGCGCGGGCATCAGCTTGTTGTTCTCGAAGTAGTAATTGCCCAGCTGGATGTACGCGTCCGGCACGAACTGCGACTTGGGGAACTCGCGGATCAGCTCCTCGTAGCGCTTCACCGCCTCCGCGCTCCGGCCGAGCTCGTAGAGGTTGTAGCCCTGCGAGAACAGCACCTCGTCGCGCAGCTCGTACTGCGGGTAGTCGCGCAGGATGTCCTCGTAGAGGCTCATCGTCTCGGCGCGGTAGCGCTCGCTCTCGCGGTGATCCGCCTTCGGCTGATCCACCTTCTCGCCGCGGGCCACCGCCACGTCATAGGCCTTCTCCGCCTTGAGGAAGCGAGCCATCTCCAGCGCGTAGAGGTACTTGGACTTCTCCCAGTACAGCTCGGAGAGCCGGTAGAGCAGATCCGCCTTGCGCGAGGTGCCGTCCTGGATCTTCGGGATCAGCCGCTTGAAGCCCTCGATGGCCTCGTCGCGCTTCTTGTCGGCCAGGGCGTCCTTCTTCTCGTCCGCGATGCGCGGCACTTCGGAGAACTTGGCGTTGGCGGGGCTCACCCGCGCCGGGCCCTGGCGCCGGTCCTTCTCGTCCGTGACGCCCGGAATGGCCGTCTGCTTCGCCTTACTCGCCGAAGACGGCTTCGCCCCCGCGGCCGCTTTGGCCGCCGCTGTAGGCTTCTTCGCCGCCTTTTTGGACGGTGCCGCCTGCCCCACCCCGCTCGAGGTGAGCGCTAAGCCCACCACCAGCGCACCGAACCGAAGGAACGCCTTCATGCCAACTCCTGCCATCCAAGGGACGCCGCAAGGTAGACGCGCACTCCTGGAATGAGAAGTGCTGCAACCGTGCCAACGCGGCCAATTGGGCCCTCAAGGGCACTGCGTGTTTGATCGCTGAACAACAGCACGGGGCGGCCACTGCGCGCGAGACAAAGCGCGGGGCCACCCCGTTCCTTCGGCGAACCTGCTTGGTGAGCTACTGAGGCCCCGCCTCGGTGCGCTCCGGGCCGCCCTGCCTGGCCGGGCAGCCGCGCTTCAGCGTGTACTGGTAGTAGCCGATCTCGTCGATCCAGAATTCGCCCTGGAACTTCCAGTAATTCCAAGCAGCCCCGGGCATGGCGGGCCGGTAGAGCGACTGGCGGGTAAGCAGTGTCTTCTGATCCACACCCGCCTGGAGGAGGTCCTTCTCGTCCAGCGCCGTCTGCACGCGGATGATCTCGGCCTGATCCGAGAAGGTGCGCAGGTTGTCGGCGGCCTCGCGCAGGCGGCTGCGGGCCAGGGTGCCACCCACCTGCAGCAGCGTGTTGCGCACATCCTCCAGGGCGCCCATGGTCTGCGCGGCGAACGCGGAGCCCTTCCAGGCCCCGTTGCCGGTAACGGCACGCTTCTCCGAGTCCACGCTGTCCAGCACCCGCATCACCTCGCGGATGCGCTCGTTGTTGCGCAGCCACAGGTACACCGGGCGCGGCAGCCGCCGGTTCTCCGAGGCCACCAGGTTGAAGGCCGGGATCAGCTCCATGTCCTCGCGGGTGAAGGGCTCGAGCTGCTTGGCCATCGGTTCGTACGTCTCGTCGAAGGCGGCCAGCGTCGTCTTCACCTCATCGAAGAGGCAGCTGTAGTAGTAGACGGTCGCCTTGAGGATCCACGACTCGGGTTGGAAGGCACCGGCGAACTGAGGCGCGTGCAGCGCCTGGAGGCTGCCGAGCGATCCGCCGAAGTCCTCGTGCTGGAAGCGGGCGAACCCGTTCTCGAACAGCGCCTGATCCCAGTAGCGCGTGTAGCGCGGCACCCGCTCGTAGGCAGCGCTCGCTTCCTTGTACTCCCCGCGTCCGTAGTGCAGCCGGCCCAGCGCCAGCATCGCCAGGTGCTGAGACTCCGTCAGCTCGAGCTGCCGCTCGCCCTTCTGCTCCAGCACGGTGTTGAAGGCGGCGACGGCGGCCTTGTCCAGCGTGTCCGCCTCACCGGGACGGCCCGGGAAGCGCGGATCCGCCAGCACCACGCCCAGCAGGTAACGGGCCTTGGCGTACACCCGGCTCTCGGCGGGCACGGCCTCCAGCAGCGAGCGAGCCTCCTCGAATTGGCCGCGGCGGTGGCTGATGGTGCCCACCAGGTAGTTGATGCGCGCCAGCACCTCGCGCGGCAGCGTCACCCACTTGTCCCGCACCTCCTCGGTGTAGGCCTGGTTGAGCAGGCTGGGGATCAGGTTCTGCTCGTCGAGCTGCTGCTGCATGTCGACGAGCCCCTCGATGGCCTTGAGGTATGAGGGGTGCTGAGGCCCCGCCTTCACGATGGCGGCGTAGGTGACGAAGGCGCTGACGGGCAGGCCCTTCCGGGCGAACGCCTGCGCCAGGTAGTACTCGGCCTTGCCCTGGGTCTCCGCGTCCGCGTTGCCCTCTGAAACCTGGAAGAAGAGCGGCGCGGCGGTGTCCATGTCGCCCGCGTTGAAGGCGGCGAGCGCACGGTTGTAGGCGGTCAGATCCTGCGCGGACGCCGCGAACGGAGCCAGGGCGACGGCGATGAGTGCGAGCAGTCGGAACATGGCAGTGGTTTCCATCAGAAGAGGATCGAGAAGCCGGCGTAGAAGCTCACGTTGTTGAGGACGTCCGAGGTGGGCTCCGCCACGAGATCGCGTCCGAGGATGATGTCCTCGCGGAGGTTCTTCTTCGTCTCGGGATCCACGCCGTCGAACTTCTTGTACTGGCAGCTGCCGCTGAGCCCCAGGCCGGCGAAGGGATCGTCCGAGGCACGCGCGGCCTCCATCTTCTCGAAGTCAGCCAGGTTGCAGCCGTCCACCCGGTCCACGCGGGCGGTGTAGACGATGTCCTTCACCTCGAGCCGCAGCGCGTACGAGTCGCCGAACTGGAGCCGGAACCCGCCGCCCACCGAGCCGAGGAACTTGTTGCCCGCGCTACCGAAGCGCGCCGGCACCCGGTACGTCTCGCCGTCCACCTGGTTGTTCACCGCGGGCCGGATCAGGTGCCGCGTGCTGCCAAAGCCCGCGCCGCCGCTGATCACCAGGCTGAACTGCGCCAGCTGGTTGTCATAGAAGGCGAACTTGCCGTACAGCGGCGTCACCTCGACGCCCGCCTGCGCGCCCCACACCAGCAGCAGCGACGAGGCCGCCTGCGCCTGCTCGCGCACCTTGTCGATCAGCTCCAGGTTGAAGCCGCTCTCGTTCGAGTACCAGTTGTACTGGCCCAGCACCTGGAGCGCGAAGTTCTCCTGCAGGTGGTAGGTGTAGTGGAGCGCCGTGCCCGTGTGCTTGGTGAACTTGCCGTTGACCTGCACCGCCACCGGGTAAAGCGAGAACTCGTGCCGGCCCTCGTCCGCGAAGGGCTTCTTCTGGACGATGTGGACAGCCACGTTCGGGTTGTACAGCGGCGCGCCGTGCACCAGCCGCTGCTGCTCCGCCGTGGTGGTGCGCAGCTCCGTGTCCGCCTCGGCCACCACCGTGGGCGCGTCCGCCGCGGGCTCGGCAGCCGGAGGCGGGGCCTCGGCGGCGGCCTCTTCCTCCTCCACGGCAGGCGCGGGCGCGGCGCGCTCGGTCTGCTCGGTGGGCACCGACGAGCCCATCTCGGGCCGGGACGGTGGCTCGGTCGGCTGCGCCACCCGCTCATCGGGCGCCGTCACCTGCGGGGGAATGGAGGTCTCCGCCCCCGGCGCGGGCACCGTCGGCTGCGCCTGGGCAAGCGTGGAAACAAGGACCGCGAAAGAGAGGATCGTTCGCATGGTTTCTAGAACAGGAAGGTGTAGCCAATGTCGAACTGCACCAGGTGCGTGAAGCCCGGTTTGGCGGCGGGCATGCCCGTCTCGAGCCCCGCCTCCCAGTCGTCACGCGACAGCTCCACCCGGTACGCATCGCGGAACACCCAGTCCCGCAGCTCGAACTTCACTCCGTGCCGCTCGAAGGCGAAGAACCGGAAGCCCAGCGCCGCGCTCACCACCGGCGCCACCCGCGTCTCCTTCACCCAGAAGCGCTCGTTGGCCGTGCCGCGATCCAGCGGATCGGTCCGGTCGTCACAGATGCCCAGCTCGCGGTTCACCACCCGCGTGCACTGGATCAGCGATTCGCGCTGGAACGAGCCCAGCCCGCCGCCGGCCCACAGGTACGCCTGGAAGTGCGCCGCGACATCGGCCAGCAGAGAGAGCTTTCCATACACCGGCGCCCACCGGACACCGGCCACCCCGTGGAGGTTCATGCGCCACAGGTCCTCGAGCTCGTCGGTGATCTTCTTGTCGCTGCGGTCCAGGAAGCTCTCGGAGATAGAGCGCGCCAGGCCCGTGTGGCGGCTGAACGCGTAGCCCGCGCGCGCCTCGACGGCCAGGGTATCGAAGAAGTTGTAGGCCACGCCTACATCGAAGGTGTAGTGCGCCGTCAGATAGGTGATCGTCGAGATGCCCACGCTCGGAGACACCTCGAGGTTCCCCGCCGGCTGGTAGAGCCGGTTGCGGACGACGGCCTCTTCCAGGAGTTGCTCCTCCTGGGCGGCAGCGCCCAGCGCCGTCAGGCTCAGGATCAGCGAAGCGAGCAATCGAAGTGAACGGACGGTCAACATAGGGTCTCGGCGCGGCCTCAGGGGTAGGCCGCGGTGTTCTGGGTGGAGCAATGCCCCCTCGGTAGCCGAGCGTCCCCTCGACGCGCGACCCCTTGCTGGCGCATCCAAGTGCACATCCGATGCCCTTGGAGCAAGGTGCGTGATACCCCCAACCGTGCATTTTTTTCACGGCCTGACCGCCTGGCGCACGGTGGATGACGTTTGCCGTTCACGAGGCCACTGGGGAAGCCCGTGTTAGCGTGTGATCATCCTCATTCTGGAATTGCTATGTCTGACCCCAAACACCCCGCGCCGCCCTCTCTGCCTCCGAACCCCGCCAGCACGGTGTCGTTCGGGTCGGGCTCGATGCCTGTTCCGGCTGCCATCGCTCCCCGCCCGCCCACGCCGCAGGGCAATGGAGGCGCGGCCAAGGGGCCGTTGAGCCCGCGCACAGTAGAGCTGGTGCAGCGCTCCTGGGCTCAGGTCATGCCCATCTCGGATGCGGCCTCCAGCCTCTTTTATGACCGGCTCTTCGAGATGGACCCTTCGGTCCGCCCGCTCTTCAAGAGCGACATGGCCCAGCAGAAGAAGAAGCTGATGCAGACGCTCGGCATCGCCGTCGATGGCCTGAGCAACCCCGGCCGCCTCATCCCCGTGCTGGAGCAGCTGGGCGTGCGTCACGCCGGCTACATGGTCCAGGATCACCACTACGGCCTGGTGGGCGAGGCCCTGCTGTGGACCCTGCGCGAGGGCCTGGGT
>DASVVJ010000127.1:0-6973 GCA_036389955.1 Myxococcaceae bacterium | reverse complement strand
CCACCACAATGATCAGGTGGTGAATACCACCATCGAGGAGCGCCCCTCCGCCGCTCCCGCTCCTTCGCCTCCCTCGCCTTCCAAGGAGACGGTCCCCTCGGCCCGGCTCCACCTGTTCCCCACTTCTGGCGGGCTCGGCGCCGGCCTCACCCTGGTGTTCTAGCCGCACGCCCTCTTACGGAATCGCTCCCTATGGCCAACCTCAGCGTCCGCACCCCTGATGGAAAGGTCCGCACAGTCCCCCTGCTCAAGCGCATCACCAGCGTCGGGCGCGGGCCGGACAATGACGTGCAGCTCGACGATCCCGCCGTGCCCGACTCCGCCCTGCACGTGCTGTTCGACGGGAGCCGCTACCAGGTGGGCAGCTCGGGGGCCACTTTCCAGATCAACGGCAAGAAGCGCGACTCGCACGTGCTGGCCTCACAGGACGTCATCCGCGTGGGAGGCACCGAGCTGACCTTCTCGCGCGAGGATGCTCCGGCTCCGCGCCCCACCCCGCCGCCCCCGGCGGCCACCGAGACGCACTCCGACTCGCACACCTCCGAGCTGCCCGGCGTGCCCGGCCGCGAGTTGGTGATGTTGCGCCGGCTCACCACGTTCAGCGAGCGGCTGCTGGGCAGTTATGACCTGGACCGGACCCTCGAGAGCCTGATGGACGAGGTGATCGAAGTGACCCGGGCGGACAAGGGCTTCCTCATCCTCATGGAGAGCAATGAGCCGCGGGTGAAGGTGGCCCGCAACCTCTCGCGTGAGAACATCGAGGACGCGGTGGAGAAGCTGTCCGACTCGATCATCTCCAAGGTGGTGAAGGACCAGAAGCCGCTCATCATCGCCGACGCCATCGACACCCCCGAGTTCAAGGCCAGCGAGTCGGTGGTGAACCTCAAGGTCCACTCCGTCATGTGCGTGCCGTTGATGCACAAGGGGGACCTGTTCGGCGTCATCTACGTGGGCAATGACCGGCTGGTGAACCGCTTCGAGCCCAAGAGCCTGGACATGCTCACGGTGTTCGCGGCGCAGGCCTCGCTCATCCTGCAGAACGCGATGCTGGTGAACGACCTGAAGCTGGACAACACCGAGCTGCGCAAGAAGCTCGAGGACCAGCGCTACGGCGACATCGTTGGCTCGTGCCAGGGCATGCGGGACGTCTACAAGCGCATCGACAAGATCGCGCTGACGGACATCTCGGTGCTGATCACCGGTGAGACGGGCACCGGCAAGGAGCTGATCGCCCGGGAGATCCACCGCCACTCACCGCGCGCCAAGGGCCCCTTCGTCACCATCAACTGCGGCGCCATTCCGGAGAACCTGCTGGAGAGCGAGCTGTTCGGCCACGTGAAGGGCGCCTTCACCGGCGCGGTGGCCACCCGGCCCGGCAAGTTCCAGTCGGCCATCAACGGCACGCTCTTCCTGGACGAGATCGGCGAGATGCCGCTGCAGCTCCAGGTGAAGCTCTTGCGCGCGCTTCAGGAGAAGGTCGTCTACAAGGTCGGGGAGAACCGCGGCGAGGCGGTGGACATCCGCGTGGTGGCCGCCACCAACAAGATCCTCGAGGAGGAGGTCAAGCGGAACACCTTCCGCGAGGACCTCTACTACCGGCTCAACGTCGTCACCCTGAAGCTGCCCCCGCTGCGCGAGCGCGGCGAGGACGTCATCGTCCTGGGCAAGTTCTTCCTCCAGAAGTACTCCAAGGAGTTCGGCTCCAAGGTGAAGGGCTTCACCCCGGCGGCCACCGTGGCCATGAAGAAGTACGCCTGGCCGGGCAACATCCGCGAGCTGGAGAACCGGCTGAAGAAGGCCGTGGTGCTCGCCGACAAGCCGCTGCTCGGGCCGGACGACCTGGACCTCAAGCCGGAGAACCTGGAGCCCATCATGCCCCTGCTCCAGGCCAAGGAAGAGTTCCAGAAGCGCTACATCAACGAGGTGCTCGCCCGGAACAACGGCAACCGCACCAAGACGGCCAAGGACCTGGGCGTCGACCCGCGCACCATCTTCCGCCACCTGGAGAAGCTCGAGGCCGAGAAGACAGGCAAGCCCTTGCCCCCTGAGGAAGACGAACTCATGTAGCCGCCGTGACGCCGCTGTCACGGTT
The DNA here is from genome assembly GCA_036389955.1 of Myxococcaceae bacterium. Lineage (GTDB taxonomy): Bacteria > Myxococcota > Myxococcia > Myxococcales > Myxococcaceae > DATHBR01. The sequence goes on along the minus strand of DASVVJ010000127.1, from coordinate 4,881 downwards.
TGCCCCGGTCGTCTCGCCCTGCTCTCCCGCAACCCCCCAACCTGATTATGGAATCCACTCCCTCCTCGTTGGCCAAGGGATTGCTAACACTCATGGCGTGTCTGGCGAGCGGGTGCCTGCTCCCCCAGGACGACACGCTGCTGGTAGAGCTGCCGCAGCGTCGCAACCGCCCGCCTCGCATTCTGGAGAATCTGGTGAACCCCCCTGAGCGCATCACCCAGGACTTCGGCGCGCCCGGCCGCTGCGAGCTGGAGTTCTCCGTCGCGGTGGAGGATCCCGACGTGGACGATCTGCTCACGGTGAGCTGGTACCTGGACTACAACGCCGACAGCCCCACCGGGTACTACCGCCAGGTAGCGCTGCTGAACAACGGCCAGCCCCAGCGCGGAGACCGGGCCACGCTGCGCATCAACCTGAGCGCGGCCAACAGCCCGCTGAACGAGCCGGGTGTGCACCTGGTGGAGGCGCTGGTGAGTGACGCACGCCTGGTGGGCCGCGATCCGGAGCAGCGCCGCGTGCCCCTGCCGGATGGGGGCGTCATCATCAACCCGGGCTACGCGGTGACGTACGCGTGGTTCGTCAACACCGTGCGCGGAGACTGCCAATGAGCGCCCTGCCGCGAGCGGGCCTGTTGGCGCTGATGCTGGCTAGCGCGAGCTGCGCCTATCTGCCGGATGGCGATCCCGCGGAGAGCCTCCTGGTCTGCCGCAGCGACGCCGAGTGCGCCGAGGGTCAGGTGTGCTTCGCCGACGGCTGCGGCGATCCGGGCCAGAACATCGTGGTGGAGGTGACGCCCAACCCGAAGGCAGGGCTGCACGCGCAGGACTTCGTGGTGGAGAACCTGCGGCCCCAGCAAAACCTGGAGCTGTTCGGGCCCGCCTCTCTGCGGGGCCAGGTGCGCCGCGAGACGCTGCTGCCCACGCCCGGCAGTGAGACGGCCGCCTACTCGAGCCCCGTCTCCGTGCGCGTCTCGGGCGAGAGCCTGCTCATCCCCGGCGTGACGCGCCGCTACGAGGCCAGCGTGGTGCCGGACAACGGCGCCTACCAGCTGGCCGTGGGCTCCGGAAACTTCACGGTCACCCTGCTGCCCGCGGACGTGCAGGTGCCTCCGCAGGTGGACACCCGCGTGGTGGAGCCGGGCAGCACCGTGCCGCTCGACTTCGTGCTGCCCGCCTCGTCCTCTCTCGTACGGCTGGCCGGGAAGGTGGTGCGCCAGCAGTCCCTGCTGGTGGAGGCGGATCTCGAGGTCCAGGCGCTGGATGACTCGCTGCGGCCCCTGTCCCAGCGCGTCCCGGTGACGCGCGGCACGGGAGAGTTCGTGCTGGCGATGGCGCCCTCCGCCGCCAAGCTCACCCACGTGCTCGTGCAGGTGACGGTGCCCCGCACGGAAGACATGGTGCCGCAGAAGACCTTCACCGTGGACCCGCGCCCGGGCGTCACCGCGCCGCTGGAGCTGGGCGACTATGGCGAGCCCGTGCCGGTAACGGGCCGCCTGCTGGACCGTGACGGCAAGCCGGTGGCCAACGCCTCCGTGTACGTGCAGGGCAAAGTGGGCGGCGGCGGGCAGTTCCGCAGCCGCTCCGTGCTCACCAACGACGAGGGACGCTTCGGGCTCAGCGCCCTGCCCAGCCACCCGGACACGCCGCTGACGCTCTATGCCGTGCCTCCGCCCACCTCCGAAGCGGGCATCACGCTGCAGTCCATCCCCGTTCCGCGTGGAGGCACCGCGCTCAAGGACATCGTCTGTGAGGACAAGGTCGTCCTCCAGGGCTCGCTGCTGCGGCCCGAGGGCACACCGGCGGCCGGAGCCCGGGTGCTGGCCGAGCCCGTGGGCGCGGTGACGGGCTGGCCCCTGCCCGCCGTGGGCGTCGAGGCGGAGGGCTCCACCGACGCGGACGGCGTGTACCGCATCCGGTTGGATCCAGGGGAGTACCGCTTCGACTTCATCCCCGGCGAGAACCTGCCCCGCGTCAGCCGCTTCGTCACCGTGCTGCCCGCGGAGATGGCGGAGCTGGCGCCTTTTACCCTGTCCAAGGGACGCCGCATCACCGGCCTGGTGACCATGGCGGACAAGGAGCTGCAGGGCCCCACTCCCGGCGTGCCCTACGCCTCCGTGCGCTTCTTCCGGGTGGTGAACGTGGAGGGTCAGCCCACCGCGGTGCTGCTGACCCAGGCGGTGGCGGACAGCTCAGGCAGCTACGCCGCCACCCTGCCCACGCGCTGAGGTGCCGCGCAGTCACTGCCTCCGGTGAAACGGCAGGCACCTTGGCGAACCAAGGTGCCCACGGCTCTCAGGGGGCGGCGGTCAGGGTTTCAGCGCTGCGTGCGCAGGATGAGATCGTTGAGCGGCGCGGTGTGCTGAAGCATGTTTTGCGCGCTCTCCGCTCCCAGCACGGGCAGCTTGGGGTCCGTGATCAACCCCGCCTGACGCAGGATGGTCGCGTTATCCCAGTACAGGTTCTCGCTCGCGATGCGGTCCCCTTCCGTCTGCACCACCACCACCATGGCGAACTCGATGCGCTTGCCCGTCGGCGGAATGCCTGGCAGCACCCAGTCCATCTGCACCGTATGGGTGAAGCGAATCACCATCTCGTCCACCGCTCGGCCCTGTCCAATGGTGCGCGAGATCGGTACCACCTCGATGTCCGGCGGCAGCTGGTTGAGGAAGTGCTTGGCGTAGAAGTTGCGAAGCTCCTCCGTTCCCTTCCCACCAATCATCGTCGGCATGATGGTGACCCGCGGATTGCCCGTCATTGTCGCCAACGCTTCTTCCGGGCTCTTGTGGCCGAACTCAGCATGCAAGTGGGTGTCCCAGAGGCTCACGATTTCCTTCTCCCGGGACGCCGACGACTCACTCATGGATGGTTCCTTTCTCGAGATGAACTGCTGCGTGGGCCCTGGAACGCGGCGCGGATGTGCCGCGTAGCCCTGAACCCAGGTTAACAGTGGGAGCGAAGGAACACCGGTACCCCACAGGTTACGTCCTTGCGGAGCTGAGACTCGGACGCACGCCCACCGTGCAGCCCGGTGGGCCGCCCACAGCCACGCTGGGTGTCCGAAGATCAGCGCGGATCAGCGCTCAGGGCAGGCGGCCCGCGGCAGGGTTCTTGCGCGCGGTGCCAAAGGCTTCCTGCAGCGCGTCCACCGCACCGCCTACTTCGCCGGCGTACTGCACGGCGTGAATTGTGTAGAGGTCTTGTACCTGATCCAGGCGCTGGAACACCGAGCGCAGCTCGGTGCGCTCGCGCGAGCCCAGGGCGCAGCGGCTCTCCTGCTCGCGCATCCGGGTCAGCCACGCGGTGCGAAAGCGCATCCATTTCTGGTCCATGTCGCTGGCGGGCGAGGTGCGCACCAGCGTCTCGCGCTCGCGCTCCAGCTCCGCCCACAGCCCCTGGGCCGCGTCCAGGCACTCTCGGAACGAGAGCGCGGCCTCCGCGGCAGGCAGGCGCTCGGGCGTCATGGACGCCACCGACCGACCCACACTCACAATGACCCAAAGGGAAAGGACCGTGGAGACGGCGATGTGAATCCCGTACGCGGCGGCGCGAAAGGGACGAAAGCGGGTGTCTTTCTGGGGGTCGGTGTCGGCCACGGCACCCGGGTCTTACGACCGAGGCAGGCACATGGCAACGCCTGACTGATGCGGTGAGTAGGGCGAACGGTGCAGCCGTCGCCCACTCCACTGCGGGGATTGAAGGACAGGGGGGCGGAAAACCTTACACCCTGCCCAGGGAGGGCTCCCGTTTCACCGGGAACCCTCACCCCAGCCCTCTCCCGAAGGGAGAGGGAGTTAGCGCGGCGCGGGCTGCGCGGTGACCGGAGCCGGAGCCGGAGCCGCGGGCTGCGCGGCGGGCGCGGCCGGAGCTGCCGCAGGAGCCGCAGCGGCCGCGGGCTCGGTGATCAGCCCCATCTGGCGCTTCACCGAGTTGAGGCGGGCCTTCATCGCCCCCAGGTACTGGCTGGCCGGGTAGTTCGCCAGCGCCTCGCGCACCGTCTCCAGCGCCTTCTCCGGCTGGTTGGACTCCTGGTACGACTGGGCCAGCAGCACCATGGCGTAGTCACGCGTCTTGGACTTGCGGTCGCCCTCGACGAAGCGCACCAGCATGGGCACTGCCTTGTCGTGCTGGTTGGTGCTGTTGTACGCGGCGCCCAGGAAGAAGGAAGCGTCCAGCGCGTCCGCCTCGGTGGGGTTCATCGCCATGAAGCGGGCCAGGTCCTCCACGGCGCCCTTCATGTCGTTGCGGCGGAAAGCGTTCTTGCCGCGCTCGAAGGACGAGGCGCCGATCTCCTTGCGCAGCAGCTCCGCGCGGTCGTTCAGCGCGGCGCGCTCCAGGGTGGACAGGCGCGAGGTGTCCAGCTTCACCAGGGCGTCGATGCCCTTGAGCCGCTCGTCACCCGGCAGCGTCGTCATCAGCTTGTAGACGTCGGCGGCGGCGCGCTGCGCGGTCTGGTTGGCGGCCACCTCGGCGCGCTGCTTCTCCATCTGCGCGGTGACGTCGGCCACGGACTTCTCCAGCCGCTCGCGCTCGGCGTCCGCGGTGGAGGTGCGCGCGTTGCTGATCATCAGCGCGCCGCCCACGGCCAGGATGGCGAACAGCGCGTAGGCCACGCCCGAGGAGATCCACTGCCGGCGCTGGAAGTCCTCGTGCCGCTTGCCGACGGCCTTCACCTCGGCATGGAGGTTCTTCAGGAGGTTGTCCGTCTTGATGACGAGGTTGCGCGCCTCGATCACCTCTTTACGGATCTCAGACAGCTCCTTATCAACCTCGACTGGCTTCTGCTCAGTTGCCATGGACATCTTCCTGGTGGGCCCGGAAAGGATTTCGGCCGGCTCGCGCATCGTAAAAGTTCCCCTGACGGATCGGATCAACGTCTTGTCGG
>DASVVJ010000126.1:0-2442 GCA_036389955.1 Myxococcaceae bacterium | reverse complement strand
AGCGTCTGCCGCACGCGGCTGTCCGCTGGAGACAGCCCCACCTCGACCAGCACCTCCGGGGTGACATCGAAGCCATAGGCCGCAGAGATCTTCGACAGCCGGTCCACCTGGTCCAGCGACAGCCCGAGCGCCTTGCCCACCTCGCGCAGGGCGAGCCGGCCCCGGTAGCAGATAAACTCGCACACCATGCCAGCGCGGTGCCGGCCGTGCTTCTCGTAGACGTACTGGAGCACCTCCTCACGCCGCTCGTGCTCGAAGTCCACGTCGATGTCGGGCGGCTCGCGGCGCTCCATGCTCAGGAAGCGCTCGAAGAGCAGCCCCATGCGCACCGGATCAATCGCGGTGATCTGCAGCGCGTAGCAGACCGCCGAGTTCGCCGCGCTGCCCCGCCCCTGGCACAGAATGCCCCGCGAGCGCGCGAAGTGGACGATGTCCCAAAGCGCCAGGAAGTAGCCGGGGAAGTCCAGCGCCTCGATGAGCTTCATCTCGTGCTCGATCTGCTTGCGCACGTCGCCCGGCACGCCCGCCGGGTAGCGCACCGCGAGCCCCTCCTCGGTGAGCGCCCGCAGGTGGTCCATCGCCGTGCGGCCCGGCGGCAGATCCTCCTCGGAGAAGTGGTAGCGCAGATCATCCAGCGTGGCGTGGCAGCGGCTGGCGATCTCCAGCGTGCGCTCCAGCGCCTCGGGCCGGTCCCGGAATAGCCGGGCCATCTCCGCCGGGGACTTCAGCGTGCGCTCGGCGTTGGGCAGCAGCCGGGTGCCGCCCTTGTCCACCGTGGTCTTGTGGCGGATGGCCGTCAGCACATCCTGGAGCGGCTGGCGGCGCCGGTGGTGGGTGTGCACGTCATTGTGCACGCACAGGGGCACTCCGAGCGCCTTGGCCAGGGCGTCGGCCTTCGCCTCCCGCGCGGTGTCTCCCGCGGACAGGCTGCGGCACAGGCCCACGTGGAAGCGCTCGGGGAACGCCTCCGCCAGGGGCGCCACCTGCTCCAGGGGCGCGGGGTTGGGCAACAGCGCGATCAACCCCTCGGAGCGCTCGGCCACCGTGCGCCACGGCAGCCCGGACTCGCCCTTGGGGTGGGACATGCGGCTGGCCGACACCAGCCGGCACACGTTGGCGTAGCCCTCCGGGTTCATCGCGTAGACGACCACCGGAGGGCCATCGGTCAGCATCAGCTCCGTGCCGATGATGAGCTTGATGCCGTGCTCCTTGGCGGCCAGGTGGGCCTTCACCAGGCCGTAGAGCCCGTCCACATCCGTCATCGCCAGCGCGGGCAGACCGAGCCGGGCCGCCGTAGCGATCAGCTCCTCGGGGTGCGAGGCGCCCCGGAGGAACGAGAAGTTGGAGCGGCAGACCAGCTCGGCGTACACGGACATGAGGATACTGGACGGCTGTTCAGACGGCACCGAGAATGCTCGGGAGGTGTCGGATCTCATGGAGAGCCGAAGCGCGGGATGCAAGCCCATCGCGTTTGACAGGAAGCCGAGCCCGCTGCCAAACAGAGCCCATGGACCTGACTCCTACCGACTGGCAGCTGTGGATTGTCGCGGCGCTGGTGTTCGGCGCCCTGGAGATCAAGCTCTCCGGTTTCGTGACGCTGTGGTTCGCGGTGGGTGCGATGGCAGCGGCGCTGGCCGGGGCCCTGGGGTTGGGGATCAACCCGCAGTTGGTGCTCTTCACGCTGGTTTCCGTGGCCCTGTTCGGCATGTCCCGGACGATCTTCAAGCAGGCGTTCATGCGTTCGGCCAGCCCCATGAAGACTGGGGTGGAGGCCATGGTGGGACAAGAAGCGGTGGTCATGGAAGCCCTGGCGGACCCGCATGGCGGTACCGTGCGTATCAATGGGGAGCTGTGGACGGCACGCTCGCTGTCGGGCCCTGTGTCCGAGGGCGAGCGGGTCACCGTCGAGCAGGTGGATGGACTGAAGCTGTGGGTGCGGCGCTCCTCCGCGTCGCTCGAGATTACCGCGCAGAAAAAAGAGAGAGCGTGATGACCTTTATGACGTTGCTGTTCATCTTCGCGGCACTGGTGGCGGGCTTTGCGCTGATCACCGGCATCCGGATTGTTCCGCAGGCCAAGGTGATGGTGGTGGAGCGGCTGGGACGCTTCCACCATGTGGCGCACAGCGGCCTGAACATCCTGATTCCGTTCCTGGACAGCCCGCGCGCCTTCGAGATGCGCACGGGCAACCGCTTCAGCCGCAGCAACCTGGTGGACCTGCGCGAGCAGGTCATGGGCTTCGAGACGGTGCAGGTCATCACCCATGACAACGTGAACATGGAGGTGGGCTCGGTCATCTACTACCAGGTGGTGGATCCGGCGAAGGCGCTGTACGCGGTGGAGAACCTGGCGCTGGCGATCGAGCAGCTGACGATGACGAACCTGCGCAACATCATGGGCGGGCTGACGCTGGACCAGACGCTGACGAGCCGCGAGACGGTG
>DASVVJ010000125.1:0-2465 GCA_036389955.1 Myxococcaceae bacterium | reverse complement strand
CAGCCCGGCGGGGTGTAGTTGAGCCGGATGTAGCTGGAGTTATCCCGCAGGTCTACGCCGCCCGAGGGCCGTTCCAGCACGAGGATCGTCAGCGCCGCCTCGGTGGTCAGCCCCTCGAAGAACGCGGGCATCCGCTTGTAGAGCACCACGTGCGACAGCGTCTCGAACCCGGAGAACCGGGTGTTGAAGTTGTCGTAGAACTGAGTGTTCTGGTTGCCCGCGCCAAAGCGCGCGTTGGGGCTGTTGGGCGTCGTCTCGCCCGCGCCCGCCAGGACGTTGTCGTCCGCGAAAACGAAAGACAGACGGGTGTCGACGAAGTCTCCGGCCCATGCGGGCACAGAAAGGGACAACAGCCCGGTCAGGGCCAGAGTACGCAGCGTTTTCAATTTCCCTCCACGGACGCGGGTTGCCGCCCGCGCCTCCCAGAGCCCCGTTTCCGGGGCAAGCTTCTTTGTCTACGGCAAAAACCTACTCAGCCGGGCACTGCTGGAGCGGGCTGGGGCACTGGCCCTCTGGTCCCGGGAAGCAGCACACGTCTTCCAAATCGCGCGGGTACACGATCCACCGGGGCCGCGCGGCGCTCACCTGACGCAGGTGGCCGGTGATGTTGTACGTCGCCGCGCGCAGCAGCCGGCACTGCCGGGCCTTGGCCGCGTTCGGGTCGTTCTCCTGGCAGTCTACCTCCAGGTCCGGCACTGCGTCCCGGGTGACGACCGCGATGCGGATGCGGCTGTTGATCGACACGTGGCACTGGCCCTTGCCAATCACGTCGCCGTCCGCCAGCACGGCCACGTGCTGCTCGGTGCCCGTCATCGTGTGCTCCAGCAGCACCTTGGCCGCCAGCGGCGCGTCGTCGATCGTGGCCCTCACGTTGGCGGGGCCGAACCGCACGCGCACCGGCGTGTCGCACCACACGCGCACCTGCGACGGGCCGTTGATGCCCGTGGTGAGCGCTGTCGTCGTCGCGCGCGACTCGACCAGCGACACGTTGATCACCTGGGTGCGCCGATCCAGGCTGTCATCCAGGCCAGCCTCGCGGGGCCCGGGGCCCGCCATCTCCACCACGTACTGGCCAAAGCCGGTGTACTGGGTGCGCTCGGCGCAGATCTTCCCGGCGTACTCGCCCAGGCCCACCGTGCAGTTGATGGCGCACTGGCGCTCGGGCACGTCCGGATCGTTCGGAGGATCCTCGAAGCACGTCGTCCACGCGCCGCCGCCCTGGCCCGGGCAGAAGAAGGGCACCGTGTTGTTGCCGTTGGCGTCGCAGGTCCTGAACACCTGGGGCATGCGCACGCGGCGCAGCTTCACCAGCGACGACTCCATGCTCTCCATCTTCATGTTGCCGTAGCTGTAGCCGCACAGCGCGTCGGTGACGTAGGGGTTCACCACGTTGTCCAGGCCGCAGTGGCGGCCGTTCAGCTCCACCACCGGCACCAGGCTCAGGTACTTCTCCCACTCGGCGGGCGGCAGCTCGCGCACCCGCTCACGGATCACCCACGAGGGGAACGTCAGCTGCGTGGTGGCCGCGAAGTCCTGCACCGAGCCGGAGATCGACCAGAGCAGATCGCCCGGGTACAGGCCCTCGGGGAACGAGTAGTTGTAGACGTAGGTGGAGCCGTAGTGGCCGGGCAGGAAGCCGCTGGGCTCCGGCGTGCGCACGTTGGAGCCCGGGGCGGTGGACTCGCGCTTACGGCAGGCCGTGAGATCCGTGACGAAGAAGCCGCCAGGATCCGTACCCGTCACCACCATGGTCACCAGCTTGCCGTCGTTGGGATCCTTCTTGGTGGGATCCCTCGGGTCGTACCCCGGGGGGCAGCTCTGCACGAGCGGCGCGCCGGACTCGGGCGGGCGCCCCACGGTGAGGAACTGCCCGGCGAAGGGCGAGCCGCGGCTGTCGAAGGTGTCCGGCTCCTGCATGCTCGAGAGCGTGGGCTCCTCGAAGTACAGGGTCGTGGCCAGGCCGGTGGCGTAGCTGCCCTCGCCGTCCAGTGGCGGCAGATCGTCCGGCCCACCGTCAGCGGTGCCGGGACGAACGCCACCGTCCGTGAAGTCGAGCTGGGGGGGCTCGTCCTGCACCCACACCCGGACGTCCCCGTACAGGCGATGCACGCGCACGGTGCCGGTCCCCTCGCCGTTGGTGAGGCGGGTCCACCGCTTCCCATAGAGACCGGTGAGATCTCCCGGGACGACGCGGAAGGAGACCGGACCTTCGAAGGTCGAGAGCGTTTCGCCCCGGCGATCCAGCGCGGTGATGGCCAAGTCGATGTCCACCATCCCCTTGGGGATGGCGTAGCGGCAGTTCACCGTGCCGCGCTCGGCGGCGGGAACCGCCTCCTGCTGGTTGCCGTAGCGCTCGGCGCAGGAGTTCACCACGGGCAGGAGCGAGCGGTTGGTGCTGTTGGCGCTGACGGAGTACAGCCCGCGCACCTCGACCTTGAACGAGTTCACCTGGCTACTGGCCTGGT
>DASVVJ010000124.1:0-22814 GCA_036389955.1 Myxococcaceae bacterium | reverse complement strand
CCAGGCCCATAGCTCGCTCACAGCCAGCTCGTGACGGACTGCCCCAGTTCCTTGAGCACGCGCTCGGCGGCCTTCACTCCGAACCAGTTGGCCTCCTCGAACAGCGCCATGCCTCCCAGGTCCGTGTGCGCGAAGTGCAGCGTGCGCCCCAGGCTCTCCTGTGCCGCGAAGCGCGCCGGGCCCCACATGAAGCCCGGGGAGGGCCGGATCATCGCGTGCCCCCAGCGCATCACCTCCAGCCGCTGCGCCTGCTCGGCAATCCCCGGGTGCGCCAGCATCAGGTCCGCCATCACCATCCCCTCCCACTCCCCGTACCCCGCCGACAGCACTTTCTCCCGCTCGGCCTTCGCGTCCAGTCCCGCCATCGGCAGGTACCACGTGAGCACCGTCGGCCCGCCCTCGTACTGCCGCATCGCCTGGTGCGTCGCCAGCACGTAGCCCAGGCTCCGGCTCTCGTAGAGCACGTTGTCCCACGCCAGCGGAAAGCCTCGGGACTTCGGCGGGCTCGACAGCGTCAGGTTCGCCACCACCCAGGGCCCATACGTGAAGGCGCTCAGCCACTCCGGCCGCTGCTGCCGCCACGGCGCCACCACGTGCGCCGCCACGAAGTGCGGCCCCGCGAACACCACCTGCTTCGCCTGGAACGCCCGCGGTTTCCCCGTCTTCGCGTCCAGCGCCTCCACCCGGCACCCGTCCGCTCCCGGCTCCACCGTGTGCACCAGCACGTGGCGCTCCACCTGCTTCGGCCCCAGCGCGCCCAGGAGCTGCCGCACCAGCCGGCCGTTGCCCTCGGGCCAGCTCAGGAACCCCTCGCTGCGCTCACCCTTCCCGTCCTGCCGTGCCGCGAAGTACCAGATGGCCGCCCACGCGGACACGCCCTCCGCCGTCGTGCCGTAGTCGTCCCGGCACGCGTAGTCCACGAACCACTTCAGCCTCGGCGAGCGGAAGCCCTCGGCCTCCATCCACTGCGCCATGCTCACCTTGTCGAGCGCCGTCCACTCAGCGTCATCGCTCGACAGCGCCGTGGGCACCGTGAAGGCCTTGCGCCCCTTCCCATCCCTCGCCGCCGCGAAGGCGTTCATCCGCTTCTCGAAGCGCTTGAGCTCCTCGAGGTCCGCCGCGCTCGCTCCCGCGTACAGGTACAGCCCCTCGTACCAGTCGCCCTGGTAGAACAGCCGCTCGTCCGGCTCGCGGATCAGCAGCTCCTCCTGGAACGTGGGGTAGCCCTCCGCGTCCGCGCCCGTCACCGCCCCCATCTCCCGCAGCAGCCGCATCACCGGCCCGGCTTGCGTCAGCGGCGCCGGCAGGTAGTGCGCTCCCCACGGGTACGCGCTCACCGCGTTCTTCCCCGAGCGCGAGGTGCCTCCCACCTCGTCATCCAGCTCCACCACCCGCACGCCCTTCAGCCCCGCCCCCGCCAGCCGCCACGCCGCCGACAGCCCCGCGATGCCCGCGCCGATGATGAGTACCTCCACCGGCTCGGCCACCTCCGCGCGCGGCAGGGGCCCACTGCGCAGCCGGTGCCCCGTGTCCACCGCCCGGTCGATGATCTCCCCCGGCACTGGCACACGCGCAGGCGAGCGCTTGCACGCGCTGGCCGCTACCGCCGAGCCCAGGAACGCGGCAATCAACTCCCGCCGCGTCAGTTCCACCGCCGCCACTCCTCCTCGTAGTAGTGCACCAGCACCTGGTTGTTCAGCCGGTTCACCTCCACCGGCAGCGGCCCCATGTCCGGCGGGAACCGCGGCAGCAGCTCCAGCGTGGCGTCATCGACGAACTTCAGCCCCTCGGGCAACGGCCGGCGCCGCCCCGCCGCCTCGTGGGCCACCAGCACGTAGCCCCACTCGCCGAACGAGGGCACCAGCGCGTGGTACGGCTCCGTCCACAGGCCCGCCGCCCTCAGCGTCGCATTCACGCACCAGAACGAGCGCCGGGCGAACAGCGGGCTGGTGCTCTGCACCACCGCCACCCCCTCCGGCGCCATCCGCCGCTTGAGCAGCTTGTAGAACCCCGTGGTGTACAGCTTGCCCAGCGAGAAGTTATTCGGGTCCGGGAAGTCCACGATGACGACGTCGAAGAGCTCCTCCCCCTCCGCCAGGAACTTCATCGCGTCCGTGTTGATCACCCGCATCTTCGGGCTCGTCAGCGAGCGTCCGTTCAGCGTGGCCAGCTCCTCGTACTTCGCGGCCAGCCCCGTAATCGCCGGGTCCAGGTCCACCAGCGTGACGGACTGCACCTCCGGGTAGCGCAGCACCTCGCGCGCCGCCAGCCCATCGCCTCCGCCCAGGATGAGCACCCGCCCCACCGAGCCCGCGCGCACCATGGCCGGGTGCACCAGGGACTCGTGGTAGCGGTACTCGTCGATGCTGGCGAACTGCAGGTTGCCGTTGAGGAACAGCGAGAAGCCCCGCCGGCCCCGCGTGAGGACAATCCGCTGGTACGGCGAGCTGGAGGCGTACACCACCTCGTCCGAGTACAGCTGGTCCTCGTAGAACGTCGTCAGCCGGTCCCCCACCGCCAGCCCCACCACCAGGAACACCGACAGCGCCACCGCCTTCACCCGAAGCCGCATCGGGTTGGCCAGCACCGGCGCCAGAAGCCACGTGCTCCACAGCCCCACCAGCGCGTTGAGCAGCCCGAACAGCAGCGAGGTGCGCACCAGCCCCAGCTTGGGCACGAACAGCAGCGGGAACGTCACACTCGCCGCCAGCGCCCCCAGGTAGTCGAACGTCAGCACCTGGCTGACCAGGTCCTTGAACTTCACCTGGTCCTGCAGAATGCGCAGCAGCAGGGGAATCTCCAGCCCCACCAGCGTGCCAATCACCATCACGCTGCCATACAGCGCCACGCGGAACAGGTCCGTCAGCGTGAAGGTGAGGAACAGCACCGGGGCCACCAGGCCGCCCACCAGCGCCACCGCCAGCTCCACCTCCACGAAGCGCTGCGCCAGCCCCTTCTCGAGGAAGCGCGACAGGTAGCTGCCAATCCCCATCGCGAAGAGGTAGCCGCCGATGACGGTGGAGAACTGGGTAATCGAGTCCCCCAGCAGATAGCTGGCGAGCGCCCCCACGATGAGCTCGTAGATGAGCCCACACGTGGCGATGACGAGGACGGTGACGAACAGCAGCGTCTTGTTCAAGTCTTCACTTCACTTCAAGTCACGGCCCGGCGCGCGGTCACCCCGAGATGGCCGCCGCCACGATGATGGCAAGTCCAATGATGAAGGAGCCGATGACGATGCCCAGCGCCGTGTTCTGGTCCGCCTCGATCTCCTTGTTCACGTCGAAGGGCAGGATGATCTTAATGATGTAGAAGCCCCCGACGAACACCGCCAGCCCGATGAGCGAGTAGATGACGCTCGCCAGCAAGCCCTGCACGCTCACTACCGCTCCCAGTAGCAACATCATTTCCCTCCCTGGAATCCACCGCTCCAGATGTACACGCCGTTGGGCCCGCTGCGCCGGGCGTCAGCCGGCACCTTGCCGCGCTCCTCGTTGGTAAACGGCTCCCAGCCCGAGAACGCCACGGCTCCATACAGCAGCACCACGATCGCGCCGAAGTATTTCATCGCCTGCGCTCCCTCCTCATGAACTGCCCAGGTTGCTCTCGGCCCACCGCCGCGACTCGAAGCCGGCGGACCGGATCCACGCAATCAACGGCCCAATCAGCAGCAGCACCAGCGCGCAGCAGAACCAGGTGCCCCGGGGCGTGTCACTGACGAGCTTCACCTGGAACTGGTGCCCCATGCCGCTGGGGCCCCGCGCGTTGCCGAAGGCCGCCGTGGTACGCAGCACGTAGGTGCCGGGGGACACCGCGGACAGGTACTCGGAGCCCTCTCGGCTGCCCTCCGTCCATGTGCCCTCCGAGTCGGCCCCGCTGTAGTAGCCGAGCTCCTGGTAGAAGCTCGTCACCTCGCCCGTCTCCTGGTTCACCAGGTCGCCCTGCACGCCCAGCCAGTCGTTGTTCACCCCGGCGTAGAGCTCCGCGCGCACGTTGCCGCGCGATTTGATCTCGAACGGGTTGCTGAAATTCATCGCCGAGGGCTGGCCGGACACCGCGTCCGGCCCCAGCCGCACCGTGGTGTCCAGCACCGTCTCCTTGGCCGCCAGCACATTCACCAGCAGGAAGATGGCCAGCAGCGCCGTGCCCCACACGCCGGCCCACGTCCACGTGGGGGTCATCGAGTTCGGGTTGGGCTGGCTGGGGGCGATGCCGCTGCGTGCCGGCATCGGCTCCTGGGGCTTGAAGGCCTCCTCGATGACGCCGGGCTCGAGGTACTCGCCGTGGGTGAACGACACCTCGGAGTCCGTGGCGTCCTCGTTCACCGAGTAGGGCGGCGCCACGTACTCGGTGGCCTGCGCCATCTCTCCGGCCCGCACCTCCCAGTAGAACTCGCCCAGCACCTGCTCGGTGACGGCGGTCACCGCCTGGAAAGCCTTGTAGCGGCGGCCCTCGTAGTAGGCGCCCACGCCGGGGGCCAGCGACACGTCACCCGCGTCGATGGGCTTCAGGTGCACCCAGTGGCCGTTGGACAGCATCAGCCAGTTGAAGCCCTCGTTCTTGTTGAAGAGGAGGTACTCCTCCCACGGGTAGCGGATGCCCTCCACCGTGCACGAGCGGATCATGAACCCGATGCAGATCCACTCCACGCCGCCCAGCTTGCCCTTGCCGCCCAGCGGGATGATGGGCGGGTGCTCGGGCTTCTCCAGCAGCTGGAGGAAGGACAGCTTGCCCTGGCTGGCATCCATCAGCGCGCCGCAGTACGGGCACGCCACGCGCTTGGTGCGGTCCGGGGCACGCAGCTCCAGCGAGCCGTTGCACTGGGTGCAGCGCGCCTGCTGCAGCGAAACCTTCTTCGTCCGGGGGCGCACCTGGTCCATCGGGATGCCCAGTTGCTCGAGCTTGAGCTTCTGGCCGAGGAACACTTCCGGGTCCCGGGTGCGCGTGCCGAAGTCCAGCGAGGCGAACATGCCCTTGGGCCCGGTGGCGTCCACGTAGTAGCTGTCTTCGGTGGGGTCCACGTCGCTGGGCAGCTGGCCCGCGGCGGCCACCACCTTGCCGTGGCCGCGCTCCTCCACCACGAAGGCGCGGTTGCGCAGGTGCAGCCGCTCGCCGGGGTGCAGCGCGTCGTACTCCACGCCCTCCTCCACCCCCGCGTCGAACATCATGTAGAAGGCGCCCTCGGCCTCGCTCAGCCAGCCGGTGCGCCCGTCATCGAACTCGACGTACCACTCGTCCCAGGGGCCCGCGCCATGGTCCTTCTGCACGTGGCCCACCAGCCGGTAGCCCGTCTTGGCGTAGCGGCCCTCGAGCCCCAACTGCAGCGGCGAGTCCGTGTCCACGATGGCGCCAATGCGGCCGTGCGCCTCGAGGTTGGCTCCCTTCTTGGCCACCACCGTCTGGCAGTAGCCGCACACCACCACCTGCGCCGAGCCCGCGGTGAACTCCACAGGGGCTCCACACGAGGGACATTGCCCTTGCGTCACGCCTTCACCCCCCGCGCCAGCTCACGCACGTGGCTGCTGCGCGCTCCCAGGTGCCGTGCCACCAGCTCCTCGAAGTCCGGGCGCTGGCGGTGACGGCAGGAATACACGTTGAGCGCGGCGAAGCCGTGCTCGGGAAAGGTATGGATCGCCAGGTGGCTCTCGGCCAGCAGCGCCAGGCCGGTGATGCCCCCGGGCTCGGGGAACACGTGCCACTGTGGTTGGCCCACCACCTTGAGCTCCAGCAACACCACAAGCTCCTCGAAGAGCGCCGCCAGGGCAGCCGCATCCTTGAGGCGCTCGGGCGTGCAGCCGCTCGCGTCAATCAGCCATTCCTGTCCCGTGGTCAGTTTCGGATCCTCCCCGGACTGGCGACTTTCTAGCATGAGCCCGGCCCTCTGGGGCGACCGGTTCTTGGGGGAGGGGGGTTGGCGGATGTGGGTCCTGGCCCGGTACGCTGCGGGGGTCATGGCGCAGCCCGAGCCCGGATCCCCCTTCTCCCCTTCGTCCCTTCCTCCCCCTGAGCCGGCGGCGGCTCCGGCGCAGAACCCCGGGGCCGTGGCCCGGCTGGTACGCACGCTCCAGGGACTGCCTGCCGCCGAGCGGTGGTGGGGCAGGGGGTGCACGGGGCTTCCGGGCTGGTTCCGCTCGGAGTCCGCGCCGACGACGGAGGCGACGCCCCGCTTCCAGCACCTGTATGCCCGGGTGCGCCGAGGCGAGCCGGTGCTGCCGGACGAGGCGCGGCGCCACGTGTACCTGCTGGTGAAGGGGCTGCTGGGGGACGAGCTGTTCGGCTACCTGGAGGCCAACCAGGCCCGGCTGGAGCGCCGGGGGCTGGAGGTGCGCGCGGTGCAGGTGGACACCGAGGGCTCGCTGGCGGACAACATCGAGGTGGTGCGCGATGCGCTGGAGGACGTGGCCTTTTTCGGCAGGTCGGCGGTGCTGGTGGGGCACAGCAAGGGCGCGCTCGAGGCCATGGCGGTGCTGAGCATGTACCCCCGGCTGCGCCCGCTGGTGCGCGCGGTGGTGGCGCTGCAGGCACCGTACGGGGGCTCTCCGGTGGCGCATGACTTGATGACCACGCCGGAGCTGGGGCGCATGGTGAGCCTGGCCATGCCGCTGCTGTTCTACGGGGTGTCGCGCTCGGTGGAGGACCTGAGCTATCCGGCGCGGATGGAGTTCGTGCGGCGCTACCCGTACCCGGTCGGGGTGCCCACGGTGGCGCTGGCGACGTGGCGCGACTCGCGGCGCTCGATGCTGTGGCCGGTGGCCCGCTACATGCGCGAGCGCTACGGGCTGAACAGCGACGGGCTGGTGGCGGCGGTGGACGCGGAGGTGCCCGGCTCGCGGCTGGTGCGCCTGGGCGACATGGACCACGCGGAGGCCGCGCTGGTGGGGCTGCCAGGCTTCGCCAACCACCACCCCGGCAACATCACCGAGGCCGCGGTGGCGCTGGCGCTGGAGTCCTGAGCGCCCGCGCAGCGCTCAGGGCGTGTCGGCAGCCTGCGGCGCTGAGTTCATGCCCTCGATCCAGGCCTGGAGGGTCGCAACGCCTTTCGTATCCACGGTGTGCGTGCCCAGGGGAGGCATCTGGACATCCTTCTCCCGGGAGAGCATCCGGGAAAGAATGAGGCTGTCCTGGGTCCTTCCCGGAGCAACACGGAGACTGCTGGCCTTGTCCTGGCCAGCGCCCACCAGGGAGACCGGCTTGGCTCCGACGGCGGTCCGGTACGCGTCCGTGGCGGCGGTGGAGGCCAGTTCCCCCCACTCGAGGCGCATCAGCAGCCCGCTCGTGCGTCCCAGGGACATCAGGTTGCCGTTGTGGCAGGACACGCCACAGTTCATGTGGAGGTACTCAAGTGCGGCGCGTTCCTTCTCCGTGCCTGGAACGCTCGGCACCGAGGTGGGCGGGTGGGTGAGCAACCCCTCCTCGGTGAGCTGCTTCAGCGTCACGCCCGAGGCGGCCCCGGTCGACAGCGCCAGCGCCTCGAAGCCGAGGACAGTGTCCCGCTTGCCGTCGTGACAATTAGAGCACTGCCGCTGCGTGGGAATCTCGTGGTGGTGGGTGCCCGGCACGTCCACTTCGCCGGTGGTCAGCTCGGTGGCCTCGGTCTCTTCATGGTTCCAGCGGTAGGTGGTCCGCAGCCACTTGGCCTCGCCCTGCTTCCAGAGCAGACGCGTCTCGATGCGCCGCCCCTGCCAGCGGAACTCCTTCCACAGCTTCGTCCCGACGGGGAACACCCACTCGTCCATGTTCTGGGTGTTCACCTTCGTGCCGGGCGGCAGCAGGATCCAACGGGACTTCTCCAGGCCGTCGCTCCAGAGCTCGGCCCCGGGGGTATACGCTCGCACTCCGGGCGCGAGGGTGCGTGTCGACCACCCTTCCCCATTCGGGCCATAGAGGCCCGTGCAGGCCAGGCGCTTCAACGAACACCCGTTCGCCTCGCTCTCGGGCGGACTCGACGCCGGGTCCTTCGGGGCTGAATCCTTGGAGGGGCACCCTGCCATCGCCACCGCGGCCAGACACACAGCCAGCTGACTTCTCCAGGAGCGCGGACCACGAGCCGTCATGGGGACACTTTACCAGGAGGGGCGGAGATCTGTCTGAATGCCTCCTCTTGCCACGGCGCCGCGCCTACCCGGTTGCCCAGGGCACGGCCGGCGTTAGTATGCGCCCGCCATGCGCACTCGAATCCTGACGACTGGACTGTTGCTGCTCGCTCTCACCGCCTGCACCGAGAACAAGCCGAAGGAGCCCACCACGCCGGCCAAGCCTCCCGAGGCGGCCCCCGCGGCCGTGAAGCCTCCCGAGCCCGCCGCCAAGCCGCCGGAGCCTCCGGCGGCCGCGACGCCTTCCACCGACGCCCCCGCCGCCGCGGCGACGAACTTCGGGCAGATGGCGCAGGAGGGCAAGGAGCTCTTCGCCACCCTGGAGACGAGCGAGGGCACCATCAAGGTGCGGCTCTTCTCCAAGGACGCGCCGAAGACGGTGGCCAACTTCGTGGCCCTGGCCGCTGGCGAGAAGGAGTGGAGGGATCCGACCAACCTGCAGATGGTGCGTCGCCCGCTGTACGACGGGACGATCTTCCACCGCGTCATCCCGGACTTCATGATCCAGGGCGGCGATCCGATGGGCAACGGCACGGGCGGCCCGGGCTACCGCTTCGAGGACGAGTTCCAGAGCGGCCGCAAGTTCGACAAGAAGGGCATCCTGGCCATGGCCAACGCGGGCCCTGGCACCAACGGCAGCCAGTTCTTCATCACCACCTCGCTGCCCCAGTGGCTGAACAACAAGCACACCATCTTCGGCGAGGTGGTCACCGGCTATGACGTGGTGGAGAAGATCTCCAAGGTGCCGACGGCCGCGGGCAACCGCCCGGTGACGCCGGTGACCATCAAGAAGGTCACCATCAGCGACAAGGAGTAGAGCCGCGTCATGCGACGCGTCTCCACGCGGCTCGGCGAGCTGGACTGTCAGCTCGTCGAGTCCTTGCCGGAAGGCACGAGCCCCTCGCTGGCCGTGGTGCTCTGCCACGGCTATGGAGCGCCAGCCACGGACCTGGTGCCCCTGGCCCCGCAGCTGATGGGGCTGCGGCCGGAGCTGGCGCGGCAGGCGCTCTTCGTCTTCCCCGCGGCGCCGCTGTCGCTGGCGGAGATGGGGATGCCGGGAGCGCGGGCCTGGTTCCCTCTGCCGATGGACCTGTTCTCGGGCGAGGTGGACTGGGACCGGTTCAGCCGCGAGGAGCCCCAGGGGTTCCCCGCCGCGCGCCGCGCGTTGATGAGCGCCGTGTCCGCGCTGTCGGTCTCGACGAAGCTGCCCTACGGGCGCATCGTGCTGGGCGGCTTCAGCCAGGGCGGGATGATGGCCACCGAGGTAGCGCTGCGGCTGGAAGAGCGCCCCGCCGCGCTGACCATCCTGTCCGGCACGGTGCTGACCCGGGACGAATGGAGGACCCGGGCAGCGGCCCGCCGGGAGCTGCCCGTCTTCCAGGGGCATGGCGAGTACGACGACATCCTGCCCTTCCATACCGCCGAGCGGCTGCACACGCTGCTGAAGGAGGCGGGGATGTCGGTGGACTTCTTCCCCTTCGACGGGCCCCACACCATCGCGCCCGAGGAGCTCAAGGCGCTGTCGGACTTCCTGGTCGCGCGGCTTTGAGGCCGCAGAGGAGGAGCGCGCCATGTACCACGCGCGAGAGCTGACGGTGTCCACGCGGGGGCGGGGGTTCCACGACATCACCGACGAGGTCCGTCAGGCGGTGGCCGACAGCGGCGCCGCCCAGGGCCTGTGCACGGTGTTCCTGCACCACACCAGCGCCTCGCTCATCCTCTGCGAGAACGCGGACCCGGACGTGCGCAGGGACCTGGAGGCGTACTTCGCCCGGCTGGTGAAGGACGGGGACCCGATGTTCCAGCACGACGCCGAGGGCCCGGACGACATGTCCGCGCACGTGCGCACGGTGCTGACGCAGAACTCGCTCTCCATCCCCATCAAGAACGGCAAGGTGGATCTGGGGACGTGGCAGGGCCTCTACGTGTGGGAGCACCGCACGGCGCCGCACCGCCGCCGCGTCACGGTTTCGGTGCTGGGCTGAGGTACTTCGCGGGCAGCGGCTGCTCGGGCGTCTCCTGCGTCCAGGCAACGGTCAGCAGCCACCAGCGCTTCCCATCGTGCGTGAGCTGAATGCTGTTGATGCCACGCATGAAGGGTTTCGTCTCGTCCCCGCGCAGGGCCTCGTAGGTGCTGAACACGTGAACGAGCGGGCCGAACCGCTCCGCCACCCGCGCCACCTCGCGCTCCCGGAAGCCCTCCTCGACGAGCACCTTCCCGGACCGGGTGATGTAGTCCTCGGGCGTGAGCGTGCGGTGGCCAAGGGTGCCATCGGGCCGCTTGCCCATCGGAATCATCCGCGCCTCGGGAGCGAAGAGAGAGCGGAAGCGGTTCCAGTCCCGCGCCTGTCCCTTCGGTCCGGAGATGACGTCATAGAGGGCGGCGACGATCGCCTCCGGGCTGGCCACATCCTCGGGCCGTGGCGCCGGAGCGGGGGCAGCCGCCGGTGGAGGTGCGGCAGGCGCCGCGGGCTTCTGCGCGGGCGCGGGCTCAGCGCCAAAAGCCGAAGCGGCGGCCAAGGTCAGGACGAGCAAAGAGTGCGGCTGGAAACGGCGCATGGAGGCTCCAGATCAATAGGTCCACGGGAAGCGCGAGAAGTTGCGCTTGCGCTTCTGAACGAAGGCGTCGCGGCCCTCCTGGGCCTCGTCGGTGCCGTAGGCCAGACGCGTGGCCTCACCGGCGAAGAGCTGCTGGCCCACCAGCCCATCGTCCGGCAGGTTGAAGGCGTACTTGAGCATCTTGATGGCGGTGGGGCTCTTGGTGTTGATCTCCGCCGCCCAGTCCAGCGCGAACTCCTCGAGCTGCGCGTGAGGAACGACGGCGTTGACCATGCCCATCTGGAAGGCCTCTTCCGCCGAGTGGTTGCGGCCGACGAAGAAGATCTCCCGGGCGCGCTTCTGGCCAACCTGGCGCGCCAGCAGCGCCGAGCCGTAGCCGCCGTCGAAGCTGGCCACGTCCGCGTCCGTCTGCTTGAAGATCGCGTGCTCCTTGCTGGCGATCGTCATGTCACACACCACGTGGAGGCTGTGGCCACCGCCCACCGCCCAGCCCGGCACCACGGCGATGACCGCCTTGGGAAGGAAGCGGATCTGCCGCTGCACCTCGAGGATGTGCAGGCGGCCGAGCTTCGCCGGGTCCATCTTCCCCTCGTCGCCCTCGTACTTGTAGCCGTCCTTGCCGCGGATGCGCTGGTCTCCGCCCGAGCAAAAAGCCCAGCCGCCGTCCTTGGGCGAGGGCCCGTTGCCCGTGATGAGCACGCAACCCACATCCGTCATGAAGCGCGTGGCCTCGAGCGCGGTGGACAGCTCGTCCACCGTGCGGGGCCGGAACGCGTTGCGCACCTCGGGCCGGTTGAAGGCGATGCGCACCGTGCCCTGGTCCACCGCCCGGTGAAAGGTGATGTCCTTGAACTTGAAGCCTTCGACGGCCTGCCACCGCGCCGGGTTGAAGAGGGCCGAGACCATGCAGTCACTCCCAGAAAGAAGAGGTGAGAATGGCGGCGGACCCTACCAGCCTGGCGCGGTGCTGGCTTACTTCTTCGCGTCCCGGCCCAGCTCCTGCGCCATGCGCTGCTCGGGGTCGGGGCGCTTGTCACGCATGGTGACGAACTCCTCGGCCGCCGTGGGGTGAATGCCCATCGTGGAGTCGAGCTGCTTCTTGGTGACGCCGCACTTGAGCGCCACCGCCAGCCCCTGGACGATCTCCGGCGCGTCCTGCCCCACCATGTGGAAGCCCAGCACCCGCCCGCTGGAGCGCTCGGCGATGACCTTCATCATCGTCCGCTCGTCCCGGCCGCTCAGCGTGAACTTCATGGGCTTGAAGCTGGACACGTAAACATCCACCTGGCCGTGGAGCCTGCGCGCCTCCAGCTCCGACAGGCCCACCGTGCACACCGGAGGTTGGCTGAACACCGCCGACGGCACTCCAGCGTGGTCCAACTGCAGGGGGTTGTTGTTGAACAGCGTCTCCGCCAGCGCCCGGCCTTCGCCAATGGCCACCGGCGTGAGGTTGAGCCGGTCGGTCACATCCCCCACCGCGTAGATGCTCTCCACCGAGGAGCGGGAGCCGGCGTCCACCACCACCGCGCCACGCTCGTTCAGCTCCACCCCCACCTCCTCCAGCCCGATGCCCTTCGTGTTGGGCACGCGCCCGGTGGCGAACAGCACCGTGTCGGCCTCCAGCGTGTCTCCCATCTTGGTGAGCACGCTGAGCGAGCCGTCCGCTCGTTTCTCCAGGTCCTGCACGAAGACTTCGGAGCGGATGTCGACGCCCTTCTTGCGCATCTCCTGGGTGAGGAACGAGCGCACGTCATCATCGAAGCCGCGCAGCAGCGTGTCGCCGCGGATGAGCATCGTCACCTTGGCGCCCAGCGCGTTGAAGATGCCGGCGAACTCCACGCCAATGTAGCCGCCGCCCACGACAATCACCCGGCGCGGCAGCTCCTGGAGGTTCAGCGCACCGTCCGAGGTCATTGCGTGCTCGATGCCCGCCAGCTTGGGCAGGTGGGCGCGCGAGCCGGTGGCAACGAGGATGTTGGCCGCGGTGTAGCGCTTGCCGGCGACCTCCACCGTGTGCGGATCCACCACCCGGCCCCGGCCCTCGATGAGCTGCACGCCCGAGTCGCGCAGCAGCCGCTTGTACACGCTGTTGAGCCGGTCCAGCTCTTTGTCCTTTGCCGCCTGGAGCTTCTTCCAGTCCAGCTTCGTCTCCGGCACGGACCAGCCGTAGCCCACCGCGTCCTCGAACTCGTGGCGGAAGTGCGAGCCGTACACCAGAAGCTTCTTGGGAACACAGCCTCGCAGCACACAGGTGCCGCCCACCCGGTCATCCTCGCAGATGGCCACCCGTGCGCCGTAGGAGCCCGCGCGGCGGCTGGAGGCCACGCCCCCTGAGCCCGCGCCGATGGTGAACATGTCGAAGTCGTACTGGGGCATGCGCCGCCTCCTGGTCCCGAGCCGTGGAACGTCAGGAGGCGACCTTACTCAGACTCAGGCCCGCGCGCCGTCGTAGTCCTCGACCTCGTAGAGGAAGCGTGAGCCACCCATCAGCTTGCGGTTGTTGGAGGTGCTCTGGACGAACACCACGTACTTCTCCAGGTTGGCCGGGCGGATGCGCACCGTCTCACCCGGAGGCAGGCCGAGCATCTCCCGGGCGCCCTCGCCGCTGAACAGGTCGCCCGTCTTGCGGTCCATCAGGACGATCTCCTTGCGGCCCTGAATGGTCTCCGTCTTGGTGAACTCGTAGAAGCCGCGGCCCGGCTTGAACTTCAGCCCGTTCTCGGTGACGAAGTCCTTGATGGGGGTGTTCGCGTCCACATCGAGGAATTGGAACCGGCCTGGCGCCACGGCGCGCAGGTCCGTGGAGGCGTAGACGGCGGGCGTCTCGCGCTTGAGCATCGTGTTGAACACGCTGTTCAGGCCGCGGCTCATGCGGCCCTCCTTGGCCACCTCCGTCTCGTAGGCTTGCAGCTTCATGTCGCCGGATTGCTTGAGACAGATGGCCAGCAGCGTGTCGGTGATGTACGCGAACTGATCCAGGCTGATGTGGAAGCCGCCCGACTTCTGCGCCAGCTCCTTGTAGAAGGGCGTCGCATGGCGGCGGTTGAGCGCCTGCACGCCGTACACGGGGATGCCCAGGCTCCCCAGCGCGCTCACCTCCTTGCGCCAGTCCAGCTTGCGCGGGTTCTGGCTGGGGCCGTGGGGCACGTCATCGCCGATCAGCACGAAGGCCTTGGTGTAGCCAGCGGTCCACGACAGCTTCTGGGCCTGGTGGAGCACCAGCTCGTAGCACTCGGGCGCATCGCCGCCGCCGGTGGGCTGCACGCGCTCCACGAAGCGCACGATGGCGTCCTTGTCATCCGTGAGGTCCAGGCTCTTGGTGACGTAGGTGGAGCCCTCGTCGCAGTAGTCCCCGTGCGCGATGATGCCGATGCGGATGCCGGGAATCTCCTTGGCGAGCCGGGTGACGGTGGCTCCCAGCTTCTTCCTCACCTGCGCCAGGCACGGGTACATGCTTCCGGTGGTGTCGAAGCTGAAGACAACCTCGACACGGTTATCGATGACATGGGTGGTCATGGTGCGCGTTCCCCTCGGGTTCGATTGGCTGAACGGGCACAGTGATACTCATTGCGTCTGACAAAAAATCCGCTCTGGCGGAGCGGATCAACGCGGGTTTCCGGAGCCTCCGCGAGACGTCAGACCCGCGTGTCAGCGCGCGGCGCGCGGATCCATGCGGAAGGCCCCCGGCGCGGGTACAATCAGCGTCCTATGCGCCAGCTCGCGTTGCTCTCGCTGATCATCTCCCTGCTCGGAACCGGGTGTTCACCCGACGTCCGTGAAGCCGCGGTCCGGGTCGAAGTGACGTATGGCTTCAAGGCCGGCTGCATCACCGTGCGGGCCCGGGACGCCGCGGCACTGGAGAACGAGACGAGTGACCAGGTCGAGGTGCTCGACCGCGGCCCGTCCACGGTGCGCTTCGCCGTGTTCCGAAAGGCGGACTGGAGCCGCACGCTGGAGATCATCACCACCGCGCATGAGCAGTCGTGCCAGGGGCCGGTGGTGGACGAGGTGGTGAGCACCGTCGAACTCAAGAAGGCCCGCGTCGAGCCGCTCACCGTTACGCTGGAAGCGCCGGACACGGATGGGGACGGCTACATGCCCACGGCGAGCGGTGGCACGGACTGCAACGACGGGGACGGGGCCATCCGCCCCGGCGCCACCGAGCTCTGCGACACCCGGGACAACGACTGCGACGGAAGCACGAACGAGGGAGTGGGCTCGAACTGGTACCCCGACAACGACCGGGACAGCTTCGGCGACAAGTCCGCCCCACCGACTGTGAGCTGCACGATGCCCTCGGGCCCCACGGCCTACGTGCAGGACAACTCGGACTGCAAGGACTCGGACGCCAACATCTTCCCGCGAGCCAACACGGCTCCCGAAGCGCGGTGCGACGAGGAGGACGACGACTGCGACGGGGTGGTGGATGATGGCTTCGAGCTCAAGGGCACGAACTGCGCCACGCCCTGCGCCGGCCAGTACGTCTGCGACGCGAGCCGCACGGCAGTAACGTGCAACGGGCCCATGCCGACCTCGTACTACCCGGATACGGACGGTGATGAGGCGGGCGCGGCGAACGGTGGAGTGTCCGTGTGCCCGGGGACGACGCCTCCCGTCGGAGCGGTGGCCAACACGGAGGACTGTGACGATCAAGACCCGAACAACCGGGGCGGGCGGAGCGAGGTGTGTGATGGCCGGGACAACACCTGCGACTCGCAACGGGACGAGGGCAACGTCTGCCTGGGCAAGACGTGGAGGGAGCGGAACGACAGCGGGCTCACCGGGGACCGGGACTGGCAGACGGTGGCGGTCGGCAACGACGGCTCGCCAGTGTGGGTGGCGGGATTGGGCGGAGCGCTGGCGGTGCGCCTGCCCGGGGCGCAGAGCTTCACCAACCGCGACAGAGACTGCGACAATCGCAACTGGCGCGCGGCATGGGTGCGTCCCAGTGACGGCCACGTATTCCTGGCGGGCGACGATGGGTACCTGGCCCAGCACACGGGCTCCAACTGCACCAACGTGGCGCGGGTCAACTCGAACAACAACCTCACCGGCCTGGTGGGCTTCGTGACAGGGACGACGACCCTGATCTACGTGGTGGATAGCCTTGGCCGGCTGTATGCCTGGACGCCGGGCGGCGCGGTGGAGGAGCGCTACAACCTGGATCCCCCCCTCTACTACGGCATCCACGGCCTGTCCTCCTCACTGCTGCTGGCCGTGGGGAACCGCGGCTCGCCCTCGGGGCCGTACATCACCAGCTATCCCGGCACGGGTAACGTGAGCACGCTACACACGGTGAACAATGTCGGCGGCATCAATGGGAGCCTGCGCGCGGTGTGGATGGCCAGCCCGAGCCTGGCTTACGCGGTGGGAGATGACGGGCTGGTGGTGAGGTGGAACGGCGCCATCGCCTGGGAGCGAGTCCTCCCACCGACAGACGCTCAGAGCGCCGATTTCACCAGCGTGGGCGTGCTGGACGCGCACTCCATCTATGTCACGGACACGGAGGGCCGCATCTGGCTGCGGACCTCGGCGAGCTGGGCTGCTCCTCCGCTGTACGACGCGAACAAGCCCCTGCGGGACATCGCGCTCAGCTCTCCCACGGAAGTCTGGGCGGTGGGAGATGACGGGCTCGTGGTGCACTTCGCCGAGTAGCCCGCTCCAGGCGCGAGCCTACGGCTCGGCGTCCGGGTGCGAGGCGGACATCTCCTGGACCAGGGTGGGCTGGGGCGGCTCCGTTGACGGCGTACGCCGCTGCTCCAGCGGAAGCTGCACGATGAACTTCGCGCCTTCTCCCAGGGAGGACACCACGCGGATGGTGCCCCCCATGGCTTCAACGATCTGCCGCACGATGAAGAGTCCCATTCCCAGGCCTCCGTAGTGGCGGGCCGAGACCGCACGCTCGAAACGGCCAAAGATCCGCTCCTGATCGAGCGGGGCGATGCCAATCCCCCGATCCTCTACGGTGAGCTGCGCGCGCCCGTCGGAGAGCACCACCGAGATGGTCACCGGCTTTCCGGCGCCATACTTGAGCGCGTTCGACAGCAGGTTGATCAGCACCTGCTCGAGCCGCATCCGGTCCCACTGGCCGACCAGCGGGCCTTCAAGCTGCAGATGGACCTCCGACTGCGCTCTGTCGAGTTCACCATGCTCCTTGAAATCCGCGACGATCTCCCGGACGAGCGACGTGACGTCCAGCAGCTCGGGATCCAGCGCCAGGCGGCCGCCAACGATGCGTGAGAGGTCGAGCAGGTCGGAGATCAGCCGGTTGAGCCGATCACTCTGGCGCCGAATCGTCACCAGGCGATGTGCGAGCCAGGCCACTTTCTCTTCCCTGGCGTACTCCCGGAGCTTCTTCTCGAGCGTATGGATCTGCAGCTGAAGCGGCGTCAGCGGCGTCTTGAGTTCGTGTGAGGCGATGGAGAGAAACTCATCGCGCGCCCGGATCGCCTCCTGCGCTTGTTGGAACAACTGGGCGTTCTCGATGGCAATGGCGCAGCGGCGCGCGAACTCCTCCGCGAAAGCGAGATCCGAGGCCCCATAGCTTCGCTTGGACTCTTCCGTAGTCACCAGGGTGATGGCCCCCAGGAGCCGTCCCGCCGCCACTCTCATGGGAACCGCCAGCAGCGAGCGAGGAGTGAACGCCCGTATCTCCGGCTCGAGTTCCGGATGTTCCCTCACGACCGCACGAAGGTGCTCCTCCTCGATGCGCGGGAGCAGCTGTGCCGCCCCCGTGCCGAGAACGTAGGATGCGCCGATCGAAGACAACCCATCGCCCTGGAGCGCTGCTGTCACCGCACGCACCTGATGAGTTCGAGCCGCGTCCCTGTGCGCCAGCGTGACCCTGCCAGGCTTGCCGGAGCGCTCATCGAGCAGGGTGATGCCGCACCAGTCCGCGATGCGGGTGCTCGCCACGCGCGCGGCCTTGACGACGGTGGCCTCCACATCGAGCGACTCCGCCAGCGCGACCGTGGCGCTGATCAGAAACTCCTGCTGCTCCTCGACACGCTTCTTCCCGGTGATGTCCGTGTTGGTTCCAATCCACTCACGGACCGTGCCGTCCTTGTTCAGCACGGGCGCCGCGCTCGCGGCCATCCAGGTGTAGCTGCCGTCCGGCCGCTGCACTCTGTACTCCATCTCGACGTGCGCCTTGTAGGTGACCGCTTGCAACCAGTCCTTGCGCACGCGCTCCCGGTCCTCCGGGTGGAGGGCCTCGAGCCACGCCAGCCCCAACCACTGTTGGAGCGTCCGGCCCGTGAAGGCCCGCCAGCTGGGCGAATCCTCCACCGCCCACCCGTTGGGATCCGTGGTCCAGACGACCTGGGCGGAAGCCTCGGCCAGGGACCGGAAGCGTTGCTCGCTGCGCTCGAGCGCTCGCGTCTGCTTGACGTGAGCCATGGCGAGCGCGGCGCGGTCAGCGATGTCCTGGAGCAGCATGCTGTCCTGGGCCGTGAAATGTCTGGGCCCACGACGCGACATGACGAGCGCCCCCACGGGACTGCCAGAGACGAACATCGGCGCGGCCATGATCGTCGTCGCGTCGGACCAGAACTCCCGGTAGACGGGGGTACGGACAAGTACCTCGAGCTGCTCGCGGCTGACCGTCTGAAGAAGCAGGGGCTGTCCCGCCCGGAGCGCCGCGCCACCAAACCCATCCCTGGCATCCAACGGCGTCGTCTTGAGGGATTCCCAGCGCGGACCGTGCTGCTCGGCATTGACGTCGTAGAAGCCCACGGTTTCCAGGCGGCCTCCATCATCCGAGAGGATGCCGATGGTGCACGTGTCGCCCAGCGTCTCTGTCACCGTCCGGGCAATCAGGTCAAAGGCCTCCGTGGACGTCAGAATCGCCTGGGAGAAGGTTCTCGAGATCTCCGAGAGAATGCGCAGCCGTTCGTTGGACCGCTTCAGCTCACTGATGTCCCGCAGGGACCCGATGGCCCGGTAGGCGCGGCCGTCCGCCTCGCGCAGCAGATAACCCCGCTCCTCGAGCACCACCCAGGAGCCATCGGCGCGCAGGAAGCGGTACTCTTCTCGCCACGAGGATTGAGTGGAGGCCAGGGCGCGCTTCAGTGACTGCTGGACCCGCTCGACGTCGGACGGGTGGATGCGCCCATACTTCCACTGGGGGCTGGGTTCGATGGTGACGCCGCCGCGGCCCACGAGATTCTGGATACCCCCTCCCCACCAGATCTCATCCCGCTCGAGGTTCCAGTCCCAGACGGCCTCCTCCGTGGCCTCGGCCAGGAGGTGAAGCCGGTCCTGGTCTCTCTTGGCGGAGGCGAACTTCAATGCGTTTTCGAACGCCGCTGACGCGCACCGTGCCAGAAGCTCGAGCGCCTCTTCCTGGAGCGAATCGAAGCAGCCCGCCTCGGTCCCCACCAGGATGAGCTGGCCGACGACGCGCCCATTGCGGCGAACGATTGGCACGGCGCCCAGCGCGGCCGCAGGCCGGTCCAAACAGACAGACAGCCCTTCGAAGATGGCACTGGACTCGGCTGCTGGCGTCAGAACCACGGTCCGGCGCGCGGCGGACAGCCGGCGAAACAGCGCGAAGCCTGCCGAGCGCGCCGCGGGAGGCACCGGGTGCGGCTCTTGATCGACGACAACGTGTACCCCCTGGTTCCACTCCTGGCCGTAAAAGAGGAAGCTGCCCACGACGCAAGCGGCTCCGGCGAGCGTGCCCGCGCCCCGGCATGTCTGGACAAGGATGTCCTCAGCGCTCAGCAGACTGAGAATCTGCCGTGCGGATTCGACCAGGTCTGGATCAGCAGAGCGCGTGCCTGACACGTGGCGCGGCTCAGGCCGTCTGGTGCTTCCGGTTGGAAAGATTCTCCAGCCACCGGTCGAGGACCGCGCTCTGACGGTCGGAGCCCAGGAAGGACTCGGGAGGAATGAAGTACATGCTCGAGTTATCGAGGTCTTTCAACCCGAACAGCACCTTGGGATGCGTCTGAAGAATGTCCAGGAGCAGCTCTGAGTCGAAGCGCCGCTGGTCGTACTGGCACATGGCGTAGCACTTGCTGTCCGGGAAGAACTGATTGAGCTTCGACTCGTACTCGATGAGCCGCTCCGAGCCGGGCTCGCCCGCCAGGGCCCATGTCATCTCACCCGTCACCCGGAGGGCCTGATAACCCTCTTCCAGCGCCTTGGCGGTCTCGGACTGGAGGAGCTTGATCATCTTGTCGGGATCGAACTCGCCGCCCTTCAGGTAGGCCTCCTTGGCCGTCAGGATGACAAGCTGGCCCTTGTGCGTCAGCGCCTCTGCGTCCACGCCACCGGCCGCCAGGGTGGCCTTCAGCTGAGCGGCGGTCTGGATGTTCACGATGTAGAAGATCTTCTCCCCCCGCTCGATGCCGTGGCGGATGAAGTCGATGACCAGGGCGCGATGATCCTCTTCCGTCCTGTAAATTCCACAGTAGTGGTCCCCGGTATGCATGCTCGCGATGCTCGACAATGCTTTCTCGGTGCCGGTCATGATGTCTCTTTTTGCCAGGGGTAGGGGTCTTCCATCGAGCAGGCGGCTTCTGCAGCGTGAAAAGCGCGCCGCCGGGAATACCCATCTCGTGTACCACAGGGCCGTCGCCCCATACGCAGCAAGGCCTCAACATCTGTCCGCTAGAGGAGATTGCGGATAACGAGCAGAGCAGTCTACCCGCCGAGCACCTGAGCCCATGCGCTCGGCCCTTGCCACCCCTCACGGTGCATGTTCGGAGAGTTCCCCCGGCAGCATGCGCCCATCATGGATGCGCAGGGCGCGCCGGGCGTGGGACACCACCCGGGGGTCATGCGTGGAGAACAGGAACGTGACGCCCTTGTCGCGGTTGAGCGCGAGCATCAGGTCGATGATCTGCTCACTGGTGGCGGAGTCCAGGTTGGCGGTGGGCTCATCAGCCAGAACGAGCCGGGGCTGAGTAATCAGCGCGCGGGCAATCGCCACACGCTGGCGCTGGCCGCCAGACAGCTCATCTGGCTTGTGGTGCAGGTAGGGCAACAGGCCCACCGCCTCGGCGAGCGCCTCCACCCGCTTGCGCAGCACCGCCTTGCTCTCGGCGTCCTTGCGCACCACGCACGGGAACTCGATGTTCTCGGCCACGTCCAGCACGGGGATGAGGTTGAAGCTCTGGAAGATGAAGCCGATCTTCCGATTGCGCACCTCGGCGAGCGCATCGAAGTCGCGGTCGCCCACCTCCTCGCCGTCCAGCTGGTAGGAGCCCTGGGTGGCCCGGTCCAGACAGCCAATGATGTTGAGCAGCGTCGTCTTCCCGCTGCCCGAGGGCCCCGTCACCACGGTGAACTCGCCAGCACTGATACTCAGGTCCACGCCCCGCAGCGCGCTCACCTTCGTCTTGCCCAGCAGGTAATCCTTGGTGATGCCCTTCAGCTGGATGAGGTGGTTCGAGGACATGGCGGGGCTCAGTAGAAGAGGCGGGCCTGGAACAGGACGCGGTACGAGAGCGGCACCAGGCCGAACTCACTGGCCTTGGCACCCGTCTCCGGCACGGTAGCGGCCCGCGACGAGAGCCCGGAGTAAGGCACGAAGCCGGACAGGGTGAGCGTCATCCACTCGGTGGCGGACCACATGACGCTGGGGGCCAGCAGCCCGGAGAAGTCCTGCAGGTTGGCCACCAGCGTGGCCATCACGGTGAAGTCGTCCCGGATCTTCGGCTTCTGGAAGGAGAGGAAGGCGTAGTGCCGGGCGATGGGCTCGAAGCGGAAGCGCTGGGGCAGCCCCTCGTCCGGGCTCCCCAACAACTCCCCCGTCACCTGCTCCGGGTCCACGCCCAGCTCGCGCGCCGCGCGCAGCAGGGACAGGCCATTCACCACGTCCTGGAACTCGGAGCGCTTCAGTCCGTCCGCCTGGTACAGGTACTCCACCGAGAGCAGGGACTCGTCGGAGAACATGTACCGGGTGCCCGTGATGATGCGGGGGCGCAGCCGCCCTTCGTCGATCCGGCGGCGGGAGATGAGTGGCTCACCGCGAGTGACACAGTCCACGGCGGCCTCTCGATTGTTCAGACAGCCGGGAGTCGGGTAGTTGCGTGCCGAGCCCTTCCCCACCAGCGCCTCCACGTGCAGCTCGTAGTCCTCGAAGAAGTAGCGTGAGAAGGAGAAGCCCACACGCGTCTTGTTCTCGAAGGCATCGCGGTAGAGGTTGGAGTGGAAGATCATCAGGTTGAGGTCCGCGTTGGCCACCAGGGCATAGGCGCGGGCCACCACCAGGTAGTGCAGCTCATTATCCAGCTGCCTCCACGAGGGATGAACGAGGAGCGCGCGCGGCAGACCGCTCTCCTGGGCCAGCACGGCGGGGCTCGCCAGCAGCGTGAAGGTGTACTTCTCCAGCGGCACCTCCACCCGCAGCATGTACGCACCCACGCGCTGCGAGGTGGGATCCGTCGGGTCCTTCAAGGGGTTGAGCAAATCCGTCGGGTTGAAGGCCCAGCCCGAGCCCCAGAGGACGCGCTTCTTGCCAGCGAGCAGGTGGAGCGCGGGCACCACCTCGTGGCTGAGGTACAGCTCGCTGAGGGCCACGAAAGGCCGGGCCGCGGTGGCCTCTCGCGGGGGCACACCCACCTCGCGTCCTTCGTCATCCAGGCCACGGTAGCGCCAGGCGCCCTGAAGGAAGAGCGAGAGGTCCGCCGCCACGAAGCCACCGGGCCGGTACTCCACGCGCGGCTGCACGTTCAGCTCCAGCAGCTGCTGCACCTCGGCGAGCGTGTCCGTGGGCACCAGCCCGCGCACCCGTGAGCGGGAGTACTGCGTGCGGCTCTCCATGTAGCCCGTCACCTCGGCGGCCAGCGCCGGGGCGGTGAGGAGCAACAGGAGCACGGAAAGGAGTGGGCGCATGGCGCTCGAGGAGCCGGGAGTAGCCTCCCTCCCTTGTCTGCCGTCATCAAGAGGTAACCCCTGGAAAAGGCTGAGTTATCGGCGCTGCCCTCTCCCGCGCACGTTGCATGCCCCCACCCTGGCCGATAGATCTCCTCACTCTCCGTCAGTGAGGTCCGTGTGAGCGACGATGCCGTGTTGAGCGTGAAGCCGTTGGCAATGCCGTGGGAGACGGCCGATCCGTTCCTCTTCTGCGTCCACCATGACGACGCCTACCCCAAGGGGAACGAGCAGATGGGGCCCGCGGCCTCGCTTGCTGGCCGGCAGATCGGCCAGGAC
>DASVVJ010000123.1:0-3152 GCA_036389955.1 Myxococcaceae bacterium | reverse complement strand
GATCCACGATGATGATGTTGGCCGGCTTGAGGTCCAGGTGGAGCACTTTCAGCTCATGGCAGTAGGCCAGCGCCTCGGCGATGCGGCGGGTGAGTTGCAGTGCCTCCAGCACCTCCAGCGGGCCCTTGTCCCGCAGGTACTGGCCCAGCACCACCCCTTCCACCATCTCCATCACCA
The DNA here is from genome assembly GCA_036389955.1 of Myxococcaceae bacterium. Lineage (GTDB taxonomy): Bacteria > Myxococcota > Myxococcia > Myxococcales > Myxococcaceae > DATHBR01. The sequence continues at coordinate 2,975 of DASVVJ010000123.1, read as the reverse complement.
GATAGAGCCGCCCGTCCTCCATGAAGCCGTAGCCCAGCACCTCCACCAGCGAGGGGTGGCGCAGCTTGGTGAGCGCCTCGATCTCGTTCTGCTGCCAGACGAGTTGCTGCGCGGTGATGTTCTTGGCCGAATGCTTGCTGATCTTGATGGCCACCAGCTTCTGCTGGGCATCGCGCGCGCGGTACACCACGCCGAAGCCACCGGAGTTCAGCACGTTCTCGATGACATAGGCGCCCACCGGCGTCCCGGGCGCGAGCGCACCGGGGATGTTCTTCTCGCCGTGAGTGGGAGGAGCAGGATCCATCGTCTTGGAGTCCCCCCAGAATGCCAGCTAAGGGGGAATCATTAAAGGCTCAGGGTCAACGGCTACCCCTGCCGGCGCAGGCCGAAGACGGCGAGCTTGCCCTTCACGTTTCGGATCCACTCGCGGGCGGTGTCGACGCTCTTCTGGCGGTAGACATTGATGGGATAGAGGTTGAAACCCTCATCAGAAGCCGCTTCGAGGTGAGCATAGGATGGCTCAGTCGAAGTGCTCCACGTCCTGTGGCATCCCGGTCCATGGGTGCCGCCTCTCTTCGTAGACCGAGACCCGCGGGGCTGGGAACGAGGGGTCGGCGAAGACGCCCACCGGAACGGCGATCACCTCGGGCATCCCCTCGATGAGGTAGTAGACGGTGGCGCCACACTCCGGGCAGAAGTGGAAGGTGGCCCGGCCTCCACTGTCCCCGGTGCGCACGTACTGCGTGGAACGGCCCTCGGTGCGCACCTGGTCCCGGGGGAAGCGCGCCTGGACACCGAACGTGCTCCCGGTGCGCCGCTGGCAGGCGAGGCAGTGACACATGGAGATGCGGACGGGCTCTCCCTCCGCACTCAAGCGGAGCTGTCCACAGCTACAGGCCGCCTGGCGTGCGGTCATCGCGCTAGGTCCGGCGATCCAGGATGCCCAGCGAGAGCATCGCCACCAGGAAGCCGTAGGCCACCTGCTCGGGGCGGTTGGCGTACGCCAGCAGCTCGGCCACCGTGCGGTTGCCGTCGATGCGCGGCAGGATCTCCGCCTCCCAGCGCTCCAGCTCCACCTCGTTGAGCTGGTAGGCCGGCGCCACCGCGGGGATCAGCCGGTCCTCCGGCTGCAGCAGCCGGCGCAGGCGCTCCGGCTTGTAGAGCTTCTTCACCCCGCGGACGATCAGGTTGGCCGGGTGCAGGTCCAGCTTGATGGACTCCGCGGCCGCCTTCTCCTTGAAGCTCATCACGTAGGTGCCATCCTCCCACCCGAACAGCGAGTAGATGATGGCCTTCACCTGCTGGCCCACGTAGTACAGCCGCTCGGTGTCCTTGAGCAGCCCGCGCTCCACCAGCACGTCTCCCGTGCGGCGGTGGGTGTTGTTGGCCACCGTGGCCGCGTCCTGCAGCTGCTCGGGGCGGATTTTGCCCACGCGCACCAGGAACTGGCCGAACCGGTCCGCCAGCAGGTTGGACAGGGCGAACACCGGCGTGCCGTTCTCGAAGTACACCACCTTCTTCACCTTGCCGCGCTGCACGCCCAGCTCTCCCGTCTCGCGCGACAGGTAGAAGGCGGTGATGAGCGCGGGCAGGTTGTCCTTCAACTCGCCCCGGCGCATGCCTGGCCCTCCGCCACCGGCGGGCACTGGATCCGGCGGCCGGCCCGGCGGCGGGTGCCGCACCTGCGTCACCGGCTGCTTCTGCATCGGGTTGGCGGTGAGGTTGGCGCCGCGGATCTCCGCCGACAGATTGCCGCCGCCCGTCACCTTGATGCGGCCCGTCAGCTCCATCGCGTCCTGAGGGCCCTCCTCCTCCACGTCGATGTCCAGCTCGACCTCGAAGGCGTCCTTCATCGAAGCCACCGGCTCCGCCTTCTTCTCCGGGGGCACCAGCTTGGCCACCGCCTCCAGCAGCTTCTGCGCCTCGAAGGGCTTCTCGAAGTAGCCGGCCGCCGCGTACTTCTGCCGCGCCTCGATGGCGTGCTTGCCGCCCTTGAACACCCCGGTGATGAAGAGCAACGGCAGGCTCGGCTGCTCTTTACGCAGTGTGTCAGCCAGGTGGTAGCCCATCATGTCGGGCAGCAGGATGTCGATCACCGCGGCGGCGGGGAGCTGCGCGCGCGCCAGCTCGATCGCCTGCTTGCCGCGGCTGGCACCGCTCACCTCATAGCCCGCGTCCTCGAACAGCTGGGTGAGCAGGGACAGGAGCTCCGGGTTGTCGTCCACGACGAGGATTCGGGGGGCCATCGGTGGGCGTAACCTAGCAAAAGCGAGCGGCTGGGATCAGGAAACCTTTGGGCTCCTAGGGGATGCATCCAGGCGGCTGGAGGGGTAGGTTGGCGCCCCCGTGAACCGCCTTTTTCCGCGTCCCTGTGTCTTGGCTGCCCTGTTGTTCCTGGGGTTTGGAGTGTCTCCTCTGGCGAGTGCGCAACCGTCGGAGGATGGAGGGATCAACCTGCCCGCGCCGGATGCCTCGGTGGGAGAAGGTGGCGCAGACCGCGACAACCCGGAGGGCGAGGACGGGGTGGGCCGCGTGCCCCTGAAGTGCCGCAACAGCGGCGACTGCGCGCCCCGCTTCAACTGTTCCAACGGCCGGTGCCAATACACGGGCATCCGCGAGGCGGAGCGGGTGGGCTGCTTGCTGGGGCCCGAGGCGGCGACGATCATGGTGGGGCTGGGACTGATCGCGGCCTGGCGCCGGAGGAGCCGGTGAGGCTGGACTTCAAGCCGGACAACCTGCTGGAGCGTGCGGCGGACTTCCTCAACCTGGCGCCGCGGCCGGTGGTGCAGGCCTTCTTCGGGATGATGGCGGCGCGCACGCTGATGGCGGGGGAGCGGCTGGGGGTGTACGCGGCACTCCTGGAGAGGCCCTCCACGGCGGAGGAGTTGGCGGAGCGGCTGAAGCTCTCCCCCGAGGGCACGCGCGCGCTGCTGGAGGCGCTGGTGTCCTGCGAGGTGGTGACGCGCAAGCGGGGC
>DASVVJ010000122.1:0-5641 GCA_036389955.1 Myxococcaceae bacterium | reverse complement strand
CAGCTCAACCCTCGGGTGGATGCACAGCTCAACGCGCTCATCCTGCGCATGCTGTCGCCAAGGCCTGAGGAGCGTGGCACCGCGGGCGAGCTGGCCGAGGCGATGGAGCGAGGCGTTGCGCACGCGGGCCCGTCGGCGGATACGCCGCTGTTCGAGTGGGAAACACAGACGCCCGCTGAATGGACGGAAGAGGAGCGTGCAGAGGCCAGAGTGTTGGGCCACCGTCCGCGCCACAGAAACGCAGCGGCACCCGCCAGACGGGGGAAGCCCCGGACCTGGCTGCCCTGGCTCGCGGCAGCCATGGCCCTCGGACTGTGGCCGGGGAAGCCAAGCGGGTTGCGTACCAAGATCCCGCTGACAGCAGCTCGAGGTGGAACGAACGCAGAGGGCGATGCGGTCTCTCTCGGAGACAGCGCTGTGAGTTCTTCAGACGCCCCCGCGAAGGCTCCCAAGGACGCCATCGCGAAGGAACTCCCCAACCAGCCGCAACCTGGCCAGCTCCGGCCCGATGCGAATGGGCACTGCCGCAAGGACCTGGTTGCGATCAATGGCGGCTGCTGGCTGAAGTTGAACATCGGGACCGACGAATGCCGTGGACCCGGCGTGTACCTCTACCAGGGGGGATGCTACTTCCCCATCCCCGCGTCCCGGCCCCTGCCCACCTCCGAGCCTACCGAGAGCAGTCCCTGACGTTCTCAGGCCGCGCGGAGCGTGAGAATCGTCACCTCGGGGGGCACTCCCAGCCGGAACGGCAGCCAGTGCCCCGTGCCTCCCGAGACATAGAGGTGGCTGTCCTTCTGCTTGTAGCGGCCCAGCATGAACTCGAAGGCGAACCAGAACAGGGGCATGCCCAGCAGCGCCACCTGGCCCCCGTGCGTGTGGCCCGCCAGAGTCAGGTGCGCCCCCTTCTCCGCCGCGAACGGGAAGAACGAGGGGTGGTGGGACAGGCACAGCACGAACTCGTCCGCCGCCACGCCCTGGAAGGCCGTCTCCGCCGAGCGCTGGAAGCGCTTCGTCTTCACGCCCGGGCCCCGGCCCATCGGGTAGTCCACGCCCACCACCCGGATGCGGTGCCCCGCGTGCTCGAGGACGTGCGACTGGTCCACCAGCAGCTTCACCGGCCCGCCGCGCTTCTCGATGGCCGCATACGACTGGAAGATGGGATCGGCGCCCCGCCAGTACTCGTGGTTGCCCATCACCGCCATCATCCCGTGCTGGGCCTTGTTCCCCTCCAGCGCCGTCATCGTCCCCTCGAGCTGATCCAGATCATCGATCAGATCGCCCGTCATCACCTGCAGGTGCACCTTGGCGTCATTCATCGCCTGCACGGCGGCGCGCACATAGTCCGTGCCGATGAACGTGCCCACGTGAACGTCGGTGATCTGCCCGATGCGGAACCCGTCCAGCGCGGCGGGCAGATTGCGTATCGGCACCTCCACTTTCTGCACCGTGAAGCCCACGCTGCCGTTCACCATGCCCAGGGAGCTGGTCCCCATCGCCACCAGGGGCACGGCGCGGCCCGCGCTCACCAGCAGGCTCCTGCGCTCCAGGTCCACGCCCGCGTTCGCTGCCTCCAGCGGAGGCTTGCGGCGCCCCCGCCACCAGCGCGCGAGCACCAGGGGCAGCCCGAACAGCACGACGATGAAGGCCGCGATCGTCCACCCCGACGAGAAGAGCTTCAGCGGAACGCCCACCACCGGCACCCGGCCGTGCGCTCCGACGCCCAGCGCGATGGGCAGCACCCAGGCCACCATCGACAGCAGCATCAGGCCCAGGCCCACCTTCAGGCGCCAGCCCCGGACGGCGGCCGGCCAGAGCCTCCGCAGCATGAGGTAGGCCAGGACGTTCACCAGGAGGATGCCAATAAGTCTGCTCATCACCATGCTCAGCTCAGAAACTTGGTCATGCGGCCCTGGGCCACCAGCGCCCCGTCCGCCTCGCGGCGCAGGTCCACCTGGACGAAGGCCAGCGTGCGCCCGGACTTGAGCACCGTGGCCTCCACCAGCACGTGGGAGCCGCCCATCGCCGGAGAGAACCAGGACACATTGAGGTCCGTGGACACGCCGGGCCGGTTCTCCCGGTCCGCGCTCATGATGGCCAGGGTGCCCACCACGTCCACCAACGTGGCCACCGCGCCCCCGTGCAGCGCGCCATTGACGTTCTGCACCGCCGGGCTCACCGGCAGACGCACGCGCGCCCGTCCGCCCTCCACCTGAAGCAGCTCCATTTCCGCCAACGAGGCGTCATAGCCGCCCTGCCCGAAGTGGCTCAGGCGCTCTTTCAGCTTGTCATTCATGGGGCTCGCACCATAACCGCCAAGCGGGCCTGATGCTCTCCCACCTTGCATTCCAACGTGGGCGTAACCGGCGCACGGGAAACCCCCGGGCGCCCAGGGCATCCCCTTCCGCAGGAGGAGCACACCGTATGGAGTTGGGACTCACGGGAAAGACAGCGCTGGTGACAGGTTCGACGGCGGGCATTGGCCTGGCCACGGCCGTAGGGCTGGCGCGCGAGGGAGCACACATCATCGTCAATGGGCGCACCGAGGAGCGGGTGAAACGCGCCCAGGAGCAGGTCCGTCAGGTGGTGCCCAACGCGAAGGTGTCGGGCGTGGCGGCGGACTTCTCCTCCGCTAAGGGGGCCGAGGCGGTGACGCGGGCCTTCCCCGAGGTGGACGTGCTGGTGAACAACGTGGGCATCTTCGAGCCCAAGCCGTTCGAGCAGATCCCCGACGAGGACTGGCTGCGCTTCTTCGAGACGAACGTGATGAGCGGGGTACGACTCAGCCGCTTCTACTTTCCGAAGATGCGGGCGAAGAACTGGGGGCGCATCGTCTTCGTGTCCAGCGAGTCCGGGGTGCAGATCCCCACGGAGATGATCCACTACGGCATGACGAAGACGGCGCAGGTGGCGGTGGCGCGCGGCCTGGCCGAGCTGACCACGGGCACCGGCGTGACGGTGAACACGGTGCTGCCAGGCCCCACTTCGTCCGAGGGCGTGGAGCAATTCGTCAGCGAGCTGAGCAAGTCCCAGGGCATGGACCCGAAGACGTTCGAGCGGGAGTTCTTCCGCAGCGCCCGGCCCACGTCGATCCTCCAGCGCTTCACCACCTCCGAGGAGGTGGCGAACATGATCATCTACGTGTGCAGCCAGCAGTCCTCGGCCACCAACGGAGCCGCGCTGCGCGTGGACGGCGGCGTGGTGCGCGCCATCCTCTGAGCCGAGCGGCCTCAAGGCCCAGAGGAAGAGGAAGTCCGGGCCCGGAGGACCTTCGGGCCCACGGCGCACGAGGACAACAGCAGGCAGCGGGCGCAGTGCTCCGCCACGGGCTTGGCGGGGCACACGCCGCTCATGCCGTAGTGGCACAGCGCGAAGTCGTAGCGGACCGGATCCCGCTCATCCAGCCGCCGCAGCGACGCGGTCACCTCTTCCGCCGTGCGCCAGCTCAGGTCCTTGCGCCGCGTCAGTCCCAGGTGCCGGGCAATGCGGCCAATGTGCGTGTCCAGCGGGATGACCAGCGCGGACGCCGGCACCCGCTTCCAGATGCCGAAGTCCACCGTGTCCGGGCCTCGCACCATCCACCGCAGGTACAGGTTGAGCCGCTTCGCCGCGCCCGCGCCCAGCGGTGACGGCAGCAGGTGGTGCAGGCCCCGCTCCTTGCCCAGCACCTGCCGCAGCTCGCCCATCGGCACGTCCCTCAGCGCCGCGGTGAAGCCACTGAGGCCTTCGTGGATCGACCCGTGCGCCTCCCAGCCCCGGACGAAGAGCGCCTCCAGGCTGCCGTACTCGCGCAGCGCCTGGCCCATGCCCAGCAGCAGCACCGCCACGTCCGTGCCGACGTTGAAGCGGTAGACGAACCCCTGCAGCAGCCTGGCTGCTGCCTCCACGTCCAGCCCACGCACGTACGCGGCCGGAGAGGGCCCCATGCGCCGCAGCAGGTCATCCACCTTGGGCCGGAACAGATCCGCCCGGCCATACGCGAGCGCCGCCGCCAGCAGTGCGCTCACCTCGATGTCCCGAGGGTCCGTGTACCGGTGCGGGAACTCCACGGGATCGAACCCGATGCGCGCCCGCGCGTCCGTGGACGCCAGGAAGGACTCCAGCAGAGGGCGCAGGCGCTCGGCCGCCTTCGGCGTCAAACCCACACTGCGCGTTCGTGCACGCCCACTCACGGATCGACCTCCTCACCCTCCTGTTCCTGCATTAGCAAACGGACCCGGGACTGGCTGATCAAAAAAGCCCGCGAGAATGAGAATCCGAGACAGCTCCGCGAGCACTGATCAGCCGTGTGTTGTTTCCGCGTTGACGCTTGCCGCTCCTCGCGCACGGGTGCCACTCTCCGCCCCCTCCTCTCCCTGTTGGAGTCACGAATGACGTTGAAGTCTGCTGGAATCCTCCGGTTCCTGCTGGCCCTGGTCTTCCTGCAGTTGGCCAGTGCTTGCGGTGGCGGTGACAACCCTCCCCCTCAACCTCCTCCCGAGGACACCACGGCGCCCACCACGCGGGCCGATCCGGCCGGTGGCCCTGTCACCGCGCCGCTCACGGTGACGCTGACGTGTGAGGACCGGGGCAGCAGCGGCTGCGCGGCCACGCACTACACCACCGACGGCTCCACTCCGACGCAGAGCTCGCCCACCTACAGCGCGCCCCTCGCCATCGCGGCCACCACCACCCTCAAGTTCTTCTCGGTGGATGCCAAGGGCAACGTGGAGGAGGTGAAGACCGAGACGTACACCTTCAGCACCGGCACGGACACCACGCCTCCCACCGTGAGCGCCTCGCCCGCGGGAGGCACCTACAGCGCGGCCCAGACGGTTACCCTCACGTGCAACGACGGCACGGGCGTGGGCTGTGCCTCGATCCGCTACACCACCGATGGCAGCACGCCCACGGCGGCCTCGGCGCAGTACTCGGCGCCGCTCGCCGTGAGCGCGAACACGACGCTCAAGTTCTTCGCCACGGATGCGGCCGGCAACGCGTCCGCGGTGGTGACCGAGACCTACGTCATCACCATCGTCACCGACACCACCCCGCCCACCGTGGCGGCGAGCCCCGCCGGCGGCCTGTACAACGCCCCGCAGAGCGTCACGCTGACCTGCGGTGACGGCACGGGCTCAGGCTGCGCCTCCATCCGCTACACCACGGACGGCAGCACCCCCACGGCCGCCTCGGCGCAGTACACCGGCCCCCTCTCCATCTCCGCCAATACCGCGCTGAAGTTCATCGGCATCGACAACGCCGGCAACGTGAGCGCCGTCCGCACGGAGAACTATGTGCTCGACACCACCGCGCCCACCGTGGCCGCCAATCCCGCGGGCGGCACGTACACCAGCGCCCGGACCGTCTCGCTGACCTGCACGGACGCCACCGGCTGCGCCTCCATCCGCTACACCACGGACGGCAGCACCCCGACGGCCACTTCGCCCCAGTACACCGGCCCCCTCTCCATCTCGGCCAATACCACGCTGAAGTTCATCGGCATCGACAACGCCGGCAACGTCAGCGCCGTGCGCACGGAGACCTATGTCATCGTCATCGTCACCGACACCACCCCGCCCACGGTGACGGCGAACCCCGCCAGTGGCACGTACACCAGCGCCCAGAGCGTCACGCTGACCTGCAATGACGGCACGGGCTCGGG
>DASVVJ010000121.1:0-5821 GCA_036389955.1 Myxococcaceae bacterium | reverse complement strand
CGCTGCCTCGTAGGGCGTCATCCAGCGGCGCGGTGACGAGCACCGGAATGTTACCGGCCGCGCGAGCCCTCGCGGACTGCTGGCGCACCAGGGGGACGTCTTCCGGCTTCGGCTCGTCCTTCGCGTAGAAGAAGAGCTGCGCGGACCAGCCCTTCTGCCGGAAGTACTCGGCGAAGGCGCGGTAGTACGCCACCTTCTCCTCGTGGGTTTTCGCCTGGCGATTGTCCCGTACCTCGGCGGTGGTGAAGCGTGCGCCCGAGGGCAGCAGGCCTCCCTCGAGGAACGGTGCCATCTCCTCCTCGTACGCCTTGAAGTCCACCACCGCGCGTCCGTCCTCGAAGCGCACCGGCGGCCCGGCCATGCTCATGCCGTGCGCGCTCACGCGGTGCTCCAGCAGCGTCCGAGCGTAGGAGCGCAGCAGCGAGCGGGCCTCGGGAGACTCCGGGTCCACTCCGTGCCCGCGAGAAACGCTGTAGAGCGAGATGCCGAAGCTGGTGGGCAGCGAGGCCGTGGCCGGCAGCGTGAAGGGCTGCACTTCGGCCGTGAAGGGCACGGGCGCTACCGCCTTCCCGTCCGCCTTGACCTGCAGCTCTCCTTTATAGGTACCAGGCTCCTGCGTGGCCGGCGCGCAGACCTCCACGTAGAGCACCGTGGGCAGGGAGGGCACTCCCGGCGTCTCCACCGGCACGAGCGCGTCCGGCCAGGGGCCTGTGCGCCCCTGGCTGTTGGACGGCGTCTTCACGTCGATGAAGGCCTCGCGCCAGACCGACACGGTCAGCCCGGTGCCCGGCCCCTTCAGGGCCAGCGTCGGCGCCGTGACGCGCTCGATGTTGCCTGGGAGCACCACCTGCGCGGCCTCACACTCGCCCCGCGCCAGGCTCAGCCGAGCCTCGGACGCCATCGGCACCGGCACGCCCGGCCGAATCTTCACTAGAGGCGACACCACCTTTGGCCCCGGCGTTGCGGCCAGCATCGCCGTAAGCACCCCCGCCCAACCCGCTCCCATGCCCCCCGCCTTTCTCGCGGCCTAGCCGCCAGAGCCTGCCTGGGTCAGCGCCAGCTGGCGCCCAGGCTTGTACTCGATGAGATCCGCCACCATCGTGCCGAGCGCGAAGTCCGCCTCGACACGCACCGGCACGTGGCTCGGGTCCGCCGTGAAATACGCGGTGATGTCGCGCTGGGTCTTCAGCCGCTCGGAGAAGTCCGTCTGCACCTTCACCTTGAGCACGTCCCGCTCACCCAGCGGCGTCTTCAGCTTCTGCTGGCCCTCCACCTTCGCCCGCATCACGAAGCTCTTCGAGCCGGTGAACACCGGAGTGGTGTACTCCTGGCCCACGACGAGCCCCTTGTTGCGCAGCGCGAACGTGGCGCCCGCCACATCCATGGTGCCCGGGGGCAGGTCGTGCGTGGCCTCGGTGGGAGGAGCGCCCTCGCGCTGCCGCACCACGTGGGCCTGGCTGCCGTCCCCCAGCATCTTGACGCGCTGGCGGCGCCGCTTGTTGTTCTCGTCCACGAAGAAGTCACTGCCCAGCGTGCGCTGAGTCGGCGTGTGCCAGTACGTGACGAACTTGTCCTTGATGGGCCAGATGCCGAGCGACGGGTCCGACTTGGCCAGCGACACGATGGGCAGCACTTCCTGGCCATACTGCTTCATCGGTGCGCCCACGGTGATCTGCGCTGTGCCCGCGGTCACTCCCAGGTATTGCACGCGGTAGAGCGACTGCTCTCCAGGGCCGAACGCCTTGTCCGTCTCCTGCGCCAGCGCCGCACCCGAGAACAGCACTCCGGCCAGCAGCCCGACGATCGCACCCCTGAATCCCATCCGCATCTTGTGCTCCCTCGGAGTCCTCCCTGCCTCAAAATGGCAGGGCAAGTTAGGCAGCGTGCCTGGGCCCGCCAACCGCCACACCAATCCATTCCCACCCACGTGCCATTCCCTGGACGCCCCGGCCCGCCGCATCATTCAATGGAAGGCACTCCCACGGGTAGGAGCGGGTGGTAGAGGCGATCCCCAGGCTGCTTACTTGCTGCCAGGGCGGGCAAATCAGAACGGGCGGTGCCACAGGTCCGCTGGTAGCCTCGGGAGGACGGCGCTCGGTGCGCCGGCGTTCAGGTCGAGGAGGGCTGCTTCGTGGACCACATGCATTCCGACGACGATGAAGACAGCGGTAAAGGCAAGGGCAAGAGCAGCGGCAAGGTGCTCAAGGAGTTCGATTGCCCGGGCTGCGAGGCCAACAACCCCACGGATGATCCGATCAAGGATGGCTCCGAGGTTCGCTGCAACTACTGCGGCAACGAGTACTCGGTGAAGGTGGGCGAGAACGGCCGGCTCAAGTTCAAGGAGATCTAGTCTCCAGGCGGCTCAGCTGCGCTCTCCGAAGATGGCGGTGCCCACGCGCACCAGCGTGGCCCCCTCTTCGATGGCCAGCTCGAAGTCGTGCGTCGTTCCCATGGACAGGCCCGTGAGTCCCTGCGCACGGGCCAGCTCCCTCAGCCGCCGGAAGTAGCCGCGCGCCTGCTCCAGGTCCTCGGTGGGCGGAGGCAGCGCCATCAGCCCCTCGAGCCGCAGCCCGGGCAGCGTGCGCACCTCGTCCAGGAAGGAGCCCAGCGCCTCCGGAGCCAGCCCGCTCTTGCTCTGCTCGCCGCCCAGGTTCACCTCGACGTAGCAGGGCAGGGGAGCCTCGGCCCGGCGCTTGGACAGCTCACGCGCCACGTCCATGCGCTCCAGGGCGTGGAAGGAGTGCGCCGCCTTCGCCACGTACTTCACCTTGTTCGTCTGCAGCGGGCCGATGGCGTGCCAGCGCAGCCCCTCGAGCCCCGCCAACTCCGCGGCCTTGTCCCGCAGCTCCTGCGCGTAGTTCTCCCCGAAGTCGCGCTGGCCGGCCTCGTACGTTTCGCGGATCAGCGCCGAGGGCTTGAGCTTGGACACCGCCACCAACGTCACCGACTCCACGGGCCGCGCCGCGCGTGCGCAGGCCGCGGCCACCCGGGCCTGAATCTCCGCCAGCCTCCGGGCCACTTCGCTCATGGCATCCTCCAGGGCAGGGGAACGCCTGCCTGCGTGAGCAGCTCCAGTGTCTCTCCCAGGGGCAGGCCGATGACGTTGGTGGGGCTGCCTTCCACCGCAGCCACCAGGAACCCGCCCTTTCCCTGGACGGCGTAGGCCCCGGCCTTGTCCAGCGGCTCGCCGGTGCCCACGTACCAGTCGATCTCCCCCACCGTCAGTGTGCGGAAGGTGACGCCCGTGCGCACCACCGTGGCCGCGCTGGTCCGGCCAGCCAGTGCTACACCGGTGTAGACGTTGTGGGTTTTCCCGGACAGCCGGGTAAGCATCTGGCGCGCCTCGGCGGCGTCCCGGGGTTTGCCGAGCAGCTCCGCCCCCAGGGCCACCGTGGTGTCCGCCGCCAACACCCAGGCAGTGGGGAAGCGGGCGGCCACCGCGCGGGCTTTTTCCTGGGCCAGCCGCCGGACATACACGTCCGCGGCCTCGGCGGGCAGTGGGGTCTCGTCCAGGTCCGCGGCCGCCACGGTGAAGCGCAGCCCGAGCTGGGAGAGCAGATCTCGCCGCCTCGGAGAGGCAGAAGCGAGGACGAGGGACGTGGGATCCTCTAGAGTGTGCATGGCTGAAGGCCTCAAGCCCTTAGCAGAACCGCGCCTCGGAGTGGACCTCGGATGAACCCCGCTGATCTCCTGTCAGCCATGAAGCGGACGGTGGAACAGCTGGCCGCGTTCAATGAGATCGCCAAGGCGCTCACCTCCACCCTCGAGCTGCGGGAAGTCCTCAACCTGGTGATGCAGAAGGTGAGCGACCTGCTGCAGCCGCGCAACTGGTCGCTCATTCTCCAGGACGAGCGCTCCGGGAAGCTCTACTTCGAGGTGGCCGTGGGCGAGGGCGCCGAGGCCCTCAAGTCGCTGCAGATTCAGCCGGGCGAGGGCATCGCCGGCACGGTGTTCTCCACTGGCGTGGCCCGCCTGGTGGACGACGTGGGCGGAGATCCCTCGTTCTCCCCGCGCTTCGATCTGGCCTCCGCCTTCCGCACGCGCTCCATCCTCGCTGCGCCGCTGGTGGCCCGGGGACGGGTGTTGGGTGTCATCGAGCTGGTGAACGGGCCTGCGGACAAGCCCTTCACCCAGGATGACCTGACGACGCTCACGGCCATCGCGGACTACGCGGCCATTGCCATCGACAACGCGCGCAACTTCCGCCGGGTGCAGGAGCTGACCATCACCGACGAGCACACCGGCTGCTTCAACGCGCGGCACCTGCGCGCGCAGTTGGAGCACGAGGTGAAGCGCTCCCAGCGCTTCCACCACCCGCTGTCCCTGGTGTTCCTGGACCTGGACCACTTCAAGAGCGTCAACGACACCCACGGGCACCTGGTGGGCAGCGCGCTGCTCAAGGAAGTGGGTGAGCTGCTGATGGCCTCCAGCCGCCAGCTGGATCTGGTGTTCCGCTACGGCGGAGACGAGTTCGCGCTGATGCTGGTGGAGACGGACCCGGATGGCGCGCTCACCACCGCCCGGCGCCTGCGCGATGCGTTCCGCAGCAAGCGCTTCATGCAGTCCCAGGGGCTCGAGCTGCGTCTCACCGCCAGCCTGGGCGTGGCCACCTACCCGGACCACGCGCACTCGGCCACGGATCTCATCCGGGCGGCGGACTTCGCCATGTACGCGGCGAAGTCCCGCGGCCGGGACGATGTGTGCCTCGCGGAGAGGGCTCCCGCTGCCTCGGGCCGGGAACCCTCACCCTAGCCCTCTCCCGAAGGGAGAGGGGACTTAGCTGGCGCCCACCACGCTCTCGATGGCCTCGTTGTTGGTGACCACCTTGCCCGTCTCGCGCAGCGTCTTCAGGTAGGACTGCTCCAGCTCGATCTGCTTGGCGCGCCGCGCCTGCTCGCGCAGCTCGTCCTTCTGCTTGGTGAAGTCCTCCGGCGTCGCCTTCTTGCGCTCGGTGACCTGGGCGATCACGAAGCCCTCGCCCGCCGCGTACGCCTGGTCCAGCACCTGCGGACCCTGCGCCGCGAACGCCGCGGTGATGAGTTCCGGCGTGGGGCCCAGGTTCGGGTGAATCGAGTCACTGCCCGCGCTCACGCTGCCCGTCTCCACCGCCTCGGGCTTCGTCTCCGTCTCGAAGCGCTGGATCGCCGGGCCTTCCGCGCCCAGAGGGAAGAGCTGCTGCAGCGTCTGGCCACCCTTCACCGACGCCAGCGCCTTCTCCGCCTCGGCCTTCGCCACCGCCTTGGCCTGGTCACGCTTGTACAGCGTGGTGGCGATCTCGTTGGCCACGTCCTCCAGCTTCTTATCCGAGCCCGGATCCTTCTGCTCCACCTTCACCACGTGGTAGCCCAGCTTCGACTCGATGGGCTCGGACACCGTGTTGGCCTGCAGCGCGAACACCGCGTCGGCCACCGCCGGCTCCAGGCTCTTGCGCTCCACCCAGCCCAGGTCGCCGCCGTTCGCCTTGGTGCCCGGATCCTCGCTGCTCTCCTTGGCCACCGCCGCGAAGTCCTTGCCGCCCTCGGCCACGTCCCTGCGCAGCAGGTTCGCGCGCGCCTTCGCCGCCTCCTTCTGATCAGCCGTGGCACCCTCGGCCACCTTCACCAGGATCTGCCGCGCCTTCACCCGCTCCGGCTGCTTGTAGATGATGCGGTTGTTCTCGTAGTAGTCCGAGATCTCCTTCTCGTGCGCCTTGCGGTACTCCTCGAGCTGCTGCGACGTGGGGGCCGGCACCTTGTCCGCGTACATGGTGGGCAAAAAGCGCGCGAACACCAGCTTGGCCTGGTTGGCGTCCTTCTCGTAGCGCATCCGCACTTCGTCGTCG
>DASVVJ010000120.1:0-4984 GCA_036389955.1 Myxococcaceae bacterium | reverse complement strand
GTCCTCGCTGTAGCCGAAGGCCCAGGTGATGACCGACATGCCCGACAGCGCCCGGCACGCGGCCTGGAGACACGCGCCGAGATGGCCTCCCGGGATGCGCTCCCCGGGCCCCTCGGGGTTCCAACGCTCGGGCGGAGGCTTCGATGACACACAGTCGGTGGCGTAGGAGATGCACCAGGAAGCCGAGAACGCCTCGGGCGCGGAGAGCTGGCTGGGGACATTGTTGCCCCGGTCCACCGCCAGTTTGGCGTTCTGCTCCGTCGGCTCGCAGACCCAGCCCTCCAGCGCGATGAGCCCACTTCGGGGGTACTCATTGGACGGGTACGTGTCGTCCCAGAACGCCGCCACCCGGCGCGCGGCGGCCAGCGCCATGCGGACACACAGCTCCTGTCCCAAGGGCAGGAACCCCTCCGCCCACAGGGTCAGCGCCCAGGCCCAGTCCTCCGGGTCCTCGGGAGGCGGAGGAGGCACCTGCTGAGAGAGCCGTGCGGCGAACGCGTGGCCTGCGACCTGCTCGGGACTCACGGAGGGCCGGCTCTGGTACAGCAGCTCCCGCGCGATGCTGTCGAGCACCGCCTCCACGTGTACCAGGAGGGCATTCTCTCCCCGGAGCTGGCTCAGCATGGGAACGAGGGACTCGGCCTTCGCGCCCAGCGTGCAGAGGATCCGCAAGGTCCTCACGCCCTGGTCGAAGGCGGGAGTCATCTCCTTCAAGCGCTCCAGCTTGGGAAGCTCTTCCACCAGGAACGGGAACGCACGGGCCGGAGCGAGCCGGGCCAGCAGGCGCAGGACCGCGATCCGGTTCTCGTCATCGAGGACGACCTGCTCCTCCAGCGCCGTGAGCACCTCGGCGTCCGGCCCGGGCAGCCGCGCGAGGACGAGCAGCGTGTGCCGTCTCACCCTCCGGTCCGAGTCGCCCAGCCGATCGAGCGCCGCGCGCCGCAGCTCGGGCGGCAATGGCCCGGGGAGCTTCACGAGCACATCCACGGCATACAGCCGCGTCAGGGGCTCATGCCGGGCCCCCAGGCACACGAGGAGTGCCTGGATGAGCGGCTCCTCCAGCGGAGGCTGCAGCTTCGCCAGCAACGCGAGCGCCTGGCGCTGCACGCGGGGGCTGCGCACCCGCAGCGTCTTCAAGAGCACCGGCGTGACACACACCGGCGGTGGCTCGATGAGCCTCAGCACCTCCAGGCAGCGGGACCGGATCCGCAGGTCCCGCTTCGGCCGGGGGGCCAGCTCCTTCGTGCGCAGCATGTCCACGAGCACCGGGACGGCCGCCAGGCCAATGCGGCCCAGCACGTCCACGGGCCCCGAGTCCGGGGGGAACTGGGACGGCGGGAGGGCGATGTCGGCCACCCACTCCCGGATCGTCCTCCCCTCCTTCCGCCACTGGGCCTGATGGAGCGCCTCCTCCAGCCTCCGCAACGAGGTGAGATCATCCGGCCGCGCCTCGCGCGTGAGGTCTTCGAACTCCTGGCCCATGGAGCGAACGTTACTCCCGTTCGCTCAGGCGATGATGGCTGGCATGCCCGGAGGCTGCCGATCCGGGTCGGGCGCCTCGTGGATGCCCGGGGTCTGAATCTCCGGCTCGGTGTGCTGACTGGGCTGACGATCCGGCTCGCGCATGGGCGGTTCGATCTCCGGCTCCCGGCGCGAGGGAGGCTCGATCTCGGGCGGCTGACGCGACGGCGGATCAATCTCCGTCTGATGGCGCCGCTGAGGCGGATCGATCTCCGGCTCGTACGGTCCCGGCTCCCTGCGTGGCGTCTTCTGCGGCTCCGGCTCTTTCACGGGAGACCGCGGTGTCTTGGTGGGCTCCTCAGGCATGTTCCCCTCCTCCGGCTCCAACCTGTGCATCCAGCCAGCCAGGTGAACGCCCCGGGCAGAAGAGAAGCCCCTCGCCTGCCTGCCTGGTGTCCCTCACCTCGGGCCTGCGGACCTCCGGGAGCGCAGCGCGCGAAGGTCCTCCACGAGCAGCCGGGCCGTGGGGGACAGCTCCCCTCCCCGGCGCTGAACGAGCCGGTACGTCACCGTGCCAAGCTCCGGCAACTCCCGCAGCCGCACCCCGGGCGGAGCCACACACGAGCCATTCACCACCGCGATGCCCAACCCCGCGCGGACGAAGGACAGCATCAGCGGCCAGCCATCCGCCTCGATGGGAGCGGCCAGCTCGGCGCCGCTCTTCGCCACGAAGCGCGCCACCAGGTCCCGGTAGAGCCGGCCCGCGGGCGGCAGCACGAGGCGCTCCGTGGCAAGGTCGTCCAACTGCAGGCGCGGCGCGCGGGCCAGCCGGTGCCGGGCCGGGAGCGCGGCGCACATGGGCACGCGCAGCACCTCCTCGGCCACCAGGCCGGAGGGCACCACGTCGAGCACCGTGAAGGCGAGGTCCGCCTGGCCGGAGCGCACCGCCTCCGACGCGGCCTGGGCGCCCAGCGTCAGCGGCCGCAGGGCTCCCACGCCCCGCTCCGTGAAGCGCGCCACCGCGGGGCCCAGACAATAGAGCCAGCTACCCTCTCCGGCCGCCAGCGTCACCGTCTCGTTCCGGGCCTCGCCGCGCAACTCGCGCACGAAGGCCTCGGAGCGCGAGAGCGTCTCCCGAGCGAAGGCCGCCAGGCTCGAGCCCGCCTCGGTGAGGCGGACAGAGCGGCCGGTGCGCTCGTACAGCCGCACCTCGAGCCGCTCGGACAGCCGCCGCACCCGCTCGAAGAGCGCGGGCTGGGACAGGTGCACCAGGCGCGCGGCCCGCGTGAAGTTCAGCGTGTCCGCGAACGCCACGAAGGCCCGCAGCAGCTCCGCATCAAGTATCGGCACCGGCGATGGCATATCCAATCATTATAGTGGTTTCCGATAGCCGCTGGCCGCATCTTGAGCGTGCAAGGAGGACGCGCATGGAGACGAGCCACACGTGGTGGGAGAGGACGAAGCGGAACCCGGAGGCGTTTCACGCATGGCTGCGGGACCAGTACCGGGGTGAGCAGACCGCGGCCGGGCGCATCCTGGCGCTCCGGGAGCAATTCGCTCAGCAGGGCACGCGCGCCTGGCGGGTGCTCGGAGTCATTGCCCAGCAGGAGCAGGAGCACGCGCGGTGGGTGCACGGGCTGCTCGAGGCCCGGGGCCTCCAGCCCCAGGAGAAGGCAGAGCGCTACTGGCCGCACGTGCTCTCACAGATCGGCGACCTGGAGACCGGCGCGGCGGTAGGGGCTCACGCCGAGCGCATGCGGCTGGAGCGCATCGAGGCCATCGCCAGCGACCCGGAGTCACCCGAGGACGTGCGCCGCGTCTTCCAGAAGATCCTGCCCCAGGAGCGCTTCCACGAACGCGCCTTCGCCCGGCTCGCGGGCACCGAGGCCCTGGCGAGGACCGCAGACGCGCACGAACTGGGGCGCCAGGCGCTGGGCCTCGCGCCGTGACGGACGGCTCAGGCGTTCTTCGAGGTCTCCTCGTAGTCGAGGTCGCGGTGGAACGTCTCCTCGATGAACAGCAGTGACACCAGGGCCAGGCTGAAGCAGATGGTGCCAATGGTGAGCGCCGCGCTCCCCACGGAGATCTGGTTCTTCAGGTACGCGAACCCGGTGGCCGCGATGGCCGCCGAGCCGCGCACGAAGTTGGGCACCGTGGTGGCCACGGTCGCGCGGATGTTGGTGCCGAACTGCTCGGCTGCCATCGTCACCAGCACCGCCCAGTACCCCACGGTGATGCCGATGAGCAGGCTCAAGCCGTAGATCATCGTGCTGGTCAGCCCCGAGGCGAGCCCGTACACGAGCATCAACCCGAAGCCGAGGCTCAGGTGCAGGGCCACCGCGCGCTTGCGGCTCTTGAGTAGCTGGCTGAGCACGCCGGCCAGCAGGTCGCCAATCGTCAAACCAATGGAGCCGTACAGGATGGCATTGCCCGCCGTCACGGTGCCCTGGACGTTCAGGCCCGCGGTGAGCTCGGGGGCGAAGGTGAAGAGGATGCCCGTGGTGAAGTAGATGGGCACGCCAATCAGAATGCAGCAGATGTACTTGAAGAAGCGCCCGCCCTGCAGCAGCAGGAAGGGGTTGGCCTTGGACGGGTCGGCCTTCTTGGCGAAGAGCTCCGACTCGGACACCTTGAAGCGCGCGAACAGCAGCGCCAGGCCCATCACACCACCGGTCAGGTACGCCGTCTTCCAGTGCAGCCGCTGGCCCACGAACGCCGCGGCGACAATGCCCAGCATGCCCAGCGTGGCCACCACCGTGGTGCCAAGTCCCCGCTTCTCCTTCGGCAGCGACTCGGCCACCAGCGTAATCGCGGCGCCCAGCTCGCCCGCCAGCCCCACGCCTCCCAGGAAGCGGCAGGCGGCGTAGCTCGTCACATCCCAGGCGAACGCGTTGGCGATGTTGGCGAACGAGTACAGCAGAATGGAGCCGAACATCACCGACAGGCGCCCGCGCTTGTCGCCAATCACGCCCCAGATCAGGCCGCCCACCATCATGCCGGCCATCTGGCAGTTGTAGATGAAGATGCCCCGGTCGAGCACCTGCGCGTCGTTGAGTCCCAGCTCCCGGAGCGACGCCGAGCGGACCACTCCAAACAGGGTGATGTCGAAGAGATCGACGAAGTACCCCAGCCCCGCGACGAGCACGGTCACGTTGAGCACCGAGAAGAGGTCTCGCAGGAATTTCATAGGGCCGCGCTCTTAGTCGGCTCGGTGCGTCAGAGCAAGGAAGCAAGCCCATGCTTCCTTTCGAGGCGGGGTAAACCCCGACCCTATCCCCTGGAGCGGCCTCCAGCCGCTAGACTCGGCGGGGAATGGCCTCACCCCGCCACAGGCTCTCGCTGCCCTCCAGGTTGCTTCAGGAGCACCTGCGCAAGGACATCATGCCCCGGGAGTTCTCCATCGCCCGGTTCATGTGGGGGCTGACGGCGTTCTGCGGCGTGGGGGTGCTGCTGGTGGGCGGCATCATCGGCTGGCCGCTGGCGCTGAGCATCGCGGCGCTGCTGGGGGTGCTGTTCCTCTACT
>DASVVJ010000119.1:0-5285 GCA_036389955.1 Myxococcaceae bacterium | reverse complement strand
GCTCCCGGTTCGTCTTCACCCGGTCGGGCCGGGCCAATTGCCGTTGCTCCAGGGTGGAGAGCAGGGCCAGCAGTCCCTGGCGAATGGCCTCCCGAGAGTCCGATGACAGGGTCTCCCGGGCGCGGCGCAGGTGCTCGGCGGGAGACTCGAGCGCGAGCGGAGCGGAGTCCTCCAACGCCTGGGAGCCCTGAGCCGGGGAGGCTCCACGCCAGCGCCGCAGGCGCAGTGCCACCCAGAGCACCACCGCGAGCGCCAGGCCCAGCACGATCGCGCGCGTGGCCACGGCGAAGCTCTGGGCGCCCTGGGACTGGAAGAAGCCGTCCAGCCAGGCATCGATCTGGCGCATCAGCCGCTGGAGCAGGTCGGTGTTGCGCTTCCTTGCCTGAGCAAACTCGGGGCGGTCGAGGATGGCGCGAAGGCGAGCCGGGTCGCTCGAGGGCAGGGGCGCCTGTTGGCGCGCGGCAGCCTCCTGGAGTTCGCAGGCCTCTCTCAGCCGCACCGAAACGTCCCGGGCGAGCTGGTCGACGGGCACATCCTTCACCGGGCGCAGCGGGATGCCACCCGTGCGCGCCTCGAGGCCCTCGACGATGGTGGGCAGCTCGGCGGGGCGGGCTTGTGCCGTCTCTTCAAGGAGCCGGATGTCCGTCTCCAGGTCCGCGCAGGGGACCGAGGCAAGCAGCAGGGGCAGGGCGAGGGTCAGCACGCGGCGCTCGGCAGGGAGGCAACAGCCTCAGGCGGAGGTGGAGGAGAGAAGTTCCAGCCGGCGCTCCAGGTCCAGCCCTTCGCGGCGCATGCGCATGTCCAGGTAGAACATCGCGGAGAAGACGAGCGCCAGCGGAGTGAAGAAGGACTGCCCCACCACCTGGAGCAGCTCCGCGGGGACAAGAAGGGTCTGGGGAATGGCGGCCGCGGCGGCGGGATCGAACGGGTTGCCGTAGGCCAGGCGGACAATCCACACGGGAAGACCGGAGACGACGCTGACCGCCAGGAGAATGCCGGCCACGACACTGAAGAGGATCATCGCCCGGACCTTTACCCGGCCCAGGAAGCCGCGCTCCACGCGGCCGGAGATGAGCTGGCCCGAGCGCCGGAAGGAGCCGACGGCGGACAGGTCTTCCATGGCGAACACGGGAGCGAGAAGGGCAAAGCGCAGGAAGTACCAGAGGAAGGCGGCCAGCCAGCCCAGGCAGATAACAAGCCCACCGAGGATGAGCAGCACCACGCTCACCACGGTGGCGGCGCGCGAGTTGGCTCCCGCCGAGGCCAGCAGCAGCCCCAGGCCGAACATGAGGCCCCCGGGGAGCATCATCAGCAGCGTGGCGCCGAGCCCCCAGAGCTGAGTGAGCAGGTAAGCGCCGGTAAAGGAGCCCATGCGGCGCAAGCCCCGGCGGAGGCCGTCCCAGGGCCGGGCGCTCTCGCCCAGCTGAATGGGAACGACGTACCGGGCCACGGCGATGGTCGAGAGCCAGTAGCTCCAAATGAGCACCACCGAGAGAGCACTGAACGCCAGCATGACGATGCCGAACTCGATGAGCACGCCGGTGGGATCGTTCTGGGTCCGGGCCTGAAGCTCCGGCTGGGCGGCCCTGAGGATGGGGCTGGTGCGCTCGAGGATGAGCTGCACGGCCTTGCTGAGAATGGCGTTGACCAGCTCGAAGCCGAAGCACAGCAGGAAGAGTGGCTTGAGGTGCGCGCGCCAGAAGGTGGCGGAGCGGTCGATGAGCTCACCGAGGGCGAGCGGGCGCAGTTCCTTGAGGCCAGAGGCGTTCACAGGAGCGGCAGCATACTCCGACTCACTTCCGGGGAAGCGCCGCCCGCACCAGGGCACGCGCAGCCTCTGCGGGGTCCTTGGCCTCGAGAACCCCGGAGATGACGGCGAACCCAGGAGCCATGGGAAGCAGGGCGGCGCGCTCCGGGGTGATTCCGCCCAGCGCCAGGGCAGGACAGGGCAGGGCCGCCATCAGCGCCTGGAACCCCTCCGGGCCGAGCGGAGGCCGGGTGTCCCCAGGCTTCGAGCCGGGAGAGAACACCGGGCTCACCAACGCCAGGTCCGCGCCTGTGGCGAGCTGCGCCTCGGTGGTGTCGTGGACGGCGACACTCACCATGCGGCCAGCGGGGAGCAGGGGCCGGACGTCCGCCACGGTAGGGCCGTGGGAAGGCAGGTGCAGGTGCGCGCCTACCAGGAGCGCCACGTCCAGCCGGCCATTGACGAAGAGCGGGTTGCCCCGTGCCTGGCACAGCGCCGCAAGCACCCGCGCCTCTTCCAGAAAGGTACGCGTCGGTGCATCCGGGTGGCGGTGCTGGACCGCCACGTCAGGGCCTGCTTCCAGAGCGTGTTCCAGGGCTTGGAGCAGCCGGTGCCGGGGAAGCCTCCAGTCGGTGATGACAACCAGCCGGGGCAGTGCGGGCACTACTCGACGAGCCCCTGCAGGGGGCTGGAGGCGGAGGCGTACGCCTTGCGCGGGATGCGGCCGGCGAGGAAGGCATCGCGGCCAGCTTCCACGGCCTTGCGCATGGCCACCGCCATCCGCACCGGGTCCTTGGCGCCGGCAATGGCGGTGTTCATCAAGAGGGCATCGACGCCCAACTCCATGGCGATGGCGGCATCCGAGGCGGTGCCCACCCCTGCGTCCACGATGACGGGCACCTTCACCATCTCGCGGATGAGGCGGATGTTGTGCGGATTGCGGATGCCGAGCCCCGAGCCGATGGGCGCCGCCAGCGGCATGACCGCCGCGCAGCCCAGGTCCTCCAACTTGCGCGCGGTGATAGGGTCATCGGTGGTGTAGGGCAGCACGGTGAAGCCCTCCTTCACCAGGATGCGGGCCGCCTTGAGCGTCTCCTCCACGTCCGGGTACAGGGTCTTCTCGTCGCCGAGCACCTCGAGCTTCACCCACTTGCTCATGCCCAGCTCCTCGGCGAGCCGGCAGGTGCGCACCGCGTCCTCGGCGGTGTAGCAGAGCGCGGTGTTGGGCAGCAGGCGCATGCGCTGGGTGTCGATCCAGCTCATCAGCGACGCCTCGCCCTTGGCGGACAGATCCAACCGGCGCACGGCGACGGTGACCATCTCCGCGCCCGAGGCCTCGTGGCAGCGCTTCATCACCTCGTGGCTGGGGTACTTGCCCGTGCCGACGATGAGGCGCGACTGGAAGGTAACGCCTGCCAGGGTGAAGGGGGTGTCCTGGGTGCTCATGTGTTCTCCTAGCCTCCGCCCACAAAGGTGACGATCTCCACGCGATCCTGGGGTGACAGACGGTGCTCGGCGTGGCGGGCCCGGCGGACCACCTCCGCGTTCACCTCCACCGCCACGCCCGGTCCGCGCACCTGCAGCAGCTCCAGCAGGGCGGCCAGGGTTGTGCCCTCGGGCACCTCACGCGTTTCTCCGTTCACCCAGACCTGCACGGCGGACCTACTCCTTGCTGAACGCCGACGCACTACAGGTGCGCCCCCGGCCTGTCAACGCACACGACTGCTGCGCACGGTCGAGGGCCCTCTATACTCGCTCCCATGCTCATTGCTACCCGCGGGCTCCTCGTCTTCGTCCTGACGGTGACGCTTGCCTTGCCGGCCGCCGCTGAACCCCAGGCTCCAGCCTCTGACTCGGCGGCTACCCCGGCTTCCAAGCTCACTCCGGACTCCGAACCGGGCGCCGCCTCGCCTCAGGCCTCCGTGACAGCGCCCGCGCTGGACGCGCCGGCCCGGGAGCCCGAACCCTTCATCCGGGGGCATCGGTACGCCTACATCGCCAGCGGGGGCCTGTTGCTCGCGGGCGTGGGGTTCGGCTACTTCTCTCGCGGAGAGGCGAAGCGGGCGCAGAGCCTCGAGTCAGCCCGGGAGGCGCAGACGGCGCTGGAGCGGTCTCGCACCGCTGCTGCCACGGCGAATGTGATGTACGGGGTGGCGGGCCTGACGCTCGCCTATGGGCTGCTGTTGGAATTGCTCCCGGAGCCTGCCGCGGATGCGGCGAGCCTCACCTACCACTTCTGAAGAGGGCGCGTGGATCCAAGGCAGACCGGTAGCATTCTGGCTCTCGTGGCCGTGTTGGCGGCAGGGGGCTGCATCATCTCCCAGGACGAGGCGGCGGGGCGTGCGTGCACGTTCGACGCCGAGTGCCCCGAGGCTTACGCGTGCGCGGGGCCCGAGGGACTGCGCTTCTGCGAGCTCATCTACCCGCCACGGCCGGCTTCCACCGCGGATGCGGGGACGCCGGATGCGGGCGTGGTGCCCACCTACTGCGCGGACGTGCAGCCGATTCTGGCGGCCACCTGCGTGTCGAGCTGCCATGGGGCGGACACGTCGGGCAGCGGGCAGACGGATTTCCGGCTGGACTACTACGAACCTGGCGCGGGGCAGGTGAAGGGCGCCAAGCAGATGGCGGCCCGGATCAAGGTTCGCGCCTTCGATCAGCGGACCATGCCTCCGTTGGACAGCCCCATGCCTTCGGACGCGCAGCGCGCGGTGCTGGCACGGTGGGTGACGGCGGGAGCGCCCTTCTGCGCGGACGGGGGAGTCCCCGACGCGGGAGGCAACTGAGCCAACCATGAACAGAGCTGTCACCAGTGTGTGCCTGGCCGCCGTGGCGGTGGTGGGCTGTATCGTTTCGGTGAGTGACTTCGCGGGCAAGACCTGCGAGGTGGCCGCGGACTGCCCGGAGCCCTACGTGTGTGTCGCGGCGCGTCCGGGCGCGGGCCGGACGTGTGAGGTGCTTCGCCTGCCCGAGGTGGCGGACGGTGGTGGAGGCGGGCCGGTGCCCACCTATTGCGCGGACATCGGGCCCATCCTGCTGGCCAACTGCGTTTCGGGCTGCCACGGAGAGGATTTCTCGGGCAGCAACCGCGACGACTTCCGGCTGGACTACTACGAGCCGCCGGCGGCGGGGCAGGTCAAGGGTGCCAAGGCCATGGCTACCCGTATCCGGCTGCGAGCCTTCGAGTTTCAGGACATGCCTCCTCCGGGCACCCTCCCCGAGCCCACGGCCGCCGAGCGCGCCCTGCTGGCCCGGTGGGCCGAAGGTGGGGCGCCACTGTGTGATAGCCCTTCTCCCGATGGCGGCCTCCCGCCCGATGGCGGCACGGACGGAGGCCGGTAACACCGCCCACCGCGTGTACCGGCCGCGAGCCAGCAGGTGAGCGCTCGTCTGGCCGGCTGCTACCCCTAAGGCGGCGCGGGCTCCTGACAAGCGCTTTGCAGGTACAGGGCCAGCCTCCACTTTCTGCCCCACCGCCGGGGCGCTCTGCTCTCCGGCCAGGCAAGAAAGGGAAAGTATATGCGCAAGCTCATGATGG
>DASVVJ010000118.1:0-16808 GCA_036389955.1 Myxococcaceae bacterium | reverse complement strand
CCGTTGCCTGAATCCCCCGGGAGCAGCAGAACGCATTCCCCTATGACCCGCCCCCGCATCGTCTTCATGGGCACGCCCGAGTTCGCCGTGTCCTCCCTGGCCGCCCTCTTCGACATCGGAGACGTGGTGGCCGTCGTCACCCAGCCGGACAAGCCCAAGGGCCGAGGCAACGCGATTGCCATCTCGCCGGTGAAGGCGCTGGCGCTCGAGCGAGGGCTGACGGTGCTCCAGCCCCAGAAGCTGCGCACCCCGCCGTTCTCCGAGGAGCTGCGCAAGCTGGCGCCGGATGTCTGCGTGGTGACGGCCTACGGGAAGATTCTCCCGAAGGACCTGCTCGAGGTGCCGCCTCACGGCTGCGTCAACGTGCACGCCTCGCTGCTGCCGCGCTTCCGGGGCGCGGCGCCCATTCAGTGGGCCATCGCGCACGGGGACACCGAGACGGGCGTGGCTCTCATGCGCATGGACGAGGGGCTGGACACCGGCCCCGTGATTTCGATGAAGCGCCTGCCCATCACCCCCGAGGACACCAGCGCCACGCTCCACGAGAAGCTGTCGCGGCTCGGGGGTGACATTCTGCGGGAGGCGCTGCCGGCGTACCTGCGCGGGGAGCTCAAGCCCACGCCGCAGCCGTCCGAGGGCATGGTGCTGGCGCCCATCATCCAGAAAGAGGACGGGCTGCTGGACTTCAACAAGCCCGCGGTGGAGCTGGAGCGCCGGCTGCGCGCCTTCACCCCGTGGCCGGGCGTGTACACCGGCCTGAACGGCGCCCGGCTCAAGGTGCACCGGGTGCGGGTGGGCTCGGGCAAGGGCGCGCCGGGAACGGTGCTGAGCGCCAGTCCCCAGGGGCTGGAGGTGGCCTGTGGCGAGGGCTCGCTCGTGTTGCTGGATGTTCAGTTGGAGGGCAAGCGGGTAATGAGCGCCGCGGACTTCCTGTCCGGACACCGGCTCGCACCAGGCAGCCAGCCATTCTCGCCCCCGGCTGAGAGCAAGAGCTGAGGGTTGTTGGAACGAACAGAGGAGAGACGCGCAATGGGCATGAAACTCCTGGTGCTGCACGGGCCGAACCTAAACCTCCTGGGTGAGAAGGAGGGCGCGCCCGGGGGCCGCTTCGAGGATCTCAACCGCGCGCTGCGCGCCGAAGCCACCCGCCACGGCCTGGAGCTGAAGGTCGTCCAGTCCAACCATGAGGGTGTGCTCATCGACACCCTGCACGCCGAGCGCCGCAACGTGGCCGGCGTGGTGGTGAACCCCGCGGGCCTCTTCGGCTCCCACGCCCTGAGGGATGCGCTGGAGGCGATTGGCCTGCCCGCCGTCGAGGTCCACCTGGACGGGGCGCGCGCCAAGCAGTCCGTGCTGAAGGACGCATGCACGGCCCAGGTCTCCGGCAAGGGCTTCGACCCGTACCTGCAGGCCATTCAGCGCTTCGGGAAGGGGGAGTTCGCTTCGAAGGCCGAGCGCGGCAAGGCGGCGGCAGCGCCCGCCAAGGAGAAGACGCTGGGCCGCAAGGCCGAGGCTCCGGCCTCCGCTCCCGCCAAGGCGCTGGCCCGCACCGCCGAGGCCGGCTCTTCGTCCAAGACGTTGGGCCGCAAGGCTTCGGAGGCGGACAAGCCCGCCAAGGGCGAGAAGACGATTGGGCGCGGCTCGAAGGCAACTCCCGCGACGGACATGCTCACCCGGGCCCTGGTACGGGAGAAGATCGCCGACCGGCTCGCGGGCAAGCTCAGCCCGGCGGGGCTGGCCTCCTGGGCGCGCACCCAGTGGTTGGAGGTGCAGCGCGGCGCCCCCGCCGAGAGCGGCCACCGCGACATGCTGGAGGACAGCCTGCAGACGCTCACCCTCTCCACCCTGCCAGCCACGCGGCTGACGGATGAGCAGTTGGTGGACATGATGACCCAGCTCGAAGGATGAGCGCCCGGACTCTCGCCATTCAGGTGCTCGCACGGGTGCGCGCCACGGACGCGTACCTCAACGTGGTGCTCGACACCGCGCTGTCCGAGTCTCCGCTGAAGGATCCGCGCGATGCGGGCTTCGTCACGGAGCTGGTCTACGGCGCCACCCGGCGGCAGCTCGCGCTGGACTACGCGATTACCCGCTTCGCGGACCGGAAGCTGGACTCGATCGAGGACCGGGTGCTCGCCGCGCTCCGGCTCGGGGCCTACCAGATCTTCCACACCCGCGTGCCCGCGCGGGCGGCGGTGGCCGAGACGGTGCAGGCCCTCAAGGACGTGGGGCTCTCGCGGGCTTCGGGCTTCGTCAATGCGATCCTCCGCAAGCTGGCGGCGCTGCCCAGTCCTCCGCTGCCTCCGGAGAGCGAGGTGGCCGAGTACCTCTCCATCCGCGAGAGCCACCCGCGCTGGCTGGTGGAGCGGTGGATCCGCCACTTCGGCCGCGAGCGTGCCGAGGCCATGCTGGTGGCGGACAACCAGACGCCTCCGGTGGTGGTGCGCGTCAACACCGCGAAGGTGACGCGCGAGGCGCTGCTCACCCAGCTTCGCGAGGTGGGGCTGGAGGTGCAGCCCACGCCCGTGTCTCCGGTGGGCATCATCCTGCCGCCGCTGGGAAGGCTGGAGGAGGTGTACGGCTACGCCGAGGGGCTCTGGCAGGTGCAGGACGAGGCCGCGCAGCTCGTGGGCGTGTACGGGGCGGTACCCGAGACGGCGCGTGTGCTGGACGCGTGTGCGGCGCCGGGAGGCAAGGCCTGCCACCTGGCGCAGGCGCACGAGGTGGTGGCGCTGGACCTTCACGCCAACAAGCTGCCGAAGATCGAGTCCGAGGCGAAGCGGCTGGGGCTGTCCGGGCGGCTGCGGGCGGTGGCGCACGATGCGACGCAGCCGCTGCCCGAGGACCTGGGCGAGTTCCACGCGGTGCTGGTGGATGCGCCGTGCTCCGGGCTGGGGACGCTGCGGCGGCACCCGGAGCTGCGCTACCGGCGCAAGGAGGAGGACATTGGCCGGCTGGCCGCGCTCCAGCGCCGCATTCTGGAGAACTGCCAGGAGGCGGTGCCCCCCGGAGGACTGCTGGTGTACGCGGTGTGCACCACCGAGCCACAGGAGGGGCAGGATCAGGTGGACATGTTCCTGCGCAGTCACCCGGAGTGGACAGCGGAGCCGGCGGTGCTCCCCGAGGTGAAGCTGCCCACCAGCCAGGCCTGGCTTCGCACCCTTCCGGGCCCCGAAGGCTGGGACGGCTTCTTCGCCGCGCGGTTGCGCAAGCTGTACTAGCCGGGCAGACACCGGCTCCGACAGCCCCTACACCACCAGGCCGCGCTCGCGCGCCTGCTGAATGATGGGCGCCGCGTCCTTGCCCAGCCGCCGGCTCACGTCCGGCGCGACCGATTCGATGTTCTTGTGCACCGAGAGGTAGTCGTCATACGTCCGGGTGACGATCAGCATCCCCGAGATGATGACGCGCTGGAGGCTGTTCTGCAGATCGCTGCCTTCGATGACGATGTGGGCCGACTCCGCCAACGTGCGGCCCCGGCTGAGCATGTCGTTGAGGTTGGCGCGCTCCTCGGCATTGGGAATCTTCACCCGCGCGTCGATGCAGGCCACGTAGATGAGGGGCGGACCTATCCGCTCGCGCAGCGCCGTGGCCTCGCTCAGCAGGGTGTTGACGTCCTGTTTTGAGGGCGGGTTGGTCCACCGCGCGAACAGCACGCGGTCGATGACTTCCCACCTGACTGCTGCGCTCACCGCGTCCTCCCGCTCCTCCACCTGCCGAGAAGAACCCGCCTGCCCTCGAAGATCAACACGCTGCCCAGACATCGGCCCTCGTCACCGAGGGCTCGGCCATGTAGGGAAGGAAGCGTCTAGCGCCGGGCAGGTAGGCGGGGCCTACTCTTCAATCTGCGCGGCCGCCTTGAAGGCGTCGAGCACCGCCGAGGAGGCGCGGTCCAGGTACTTGCCCTTGCGAATCAGCAGGCCGATGGGGCGCGACACGGGCCCTTCCGCGAACGGCTTGACGACCAGGGTGCCCGCCGTCACCTCGGCCTGGCAGGTGGCCAGCGGCATGATGGCCACGCCCAGCTCCATCTCCACCGCGCGCTTGATGGTCTCGACGTTGTCCATCTCCATGATCGGGTTGAGGTCCAGGTTCTTCTCCCGGAACAGCCGATCCAGCGCCTTGCGCGTAGGCGCCTCGCGATCGAAGGCGATGAAGGGCACCCCACTGAGCGCCGTGAGGCTCACCTTCGCCTTGGTGGCGAAGCTGTGGTTGGGCGCGCATACCACGCCCAGCTTGTCATCGCGGAAGGGCAGGATGTCCACGCCCGCGCGCGGCTGCGGGTAGGCGACGATGCCGATCTCCGCCGCGCCGAGGATGACGTCGTCGTACACCTGGTCATTGCGCCGGTAGTTCAGGCGCATGTTCACCTTGGGGTGCGTCTTGAGCAGCTGCTTCTGCACGCTGGCCAGCTCGTGCAGGCCCACCGAGTAGATGGTGGACACCGTGGTGGTGCCCTGCACCGCGGTGGACTGCTCGCGGATCTCCGTCTCCACCTCGGCGAAGCGCGCCAGAATCTCCTTACACCCGCGGAACAGCCGCTCGCCCGCCGGCGTGGGCGTCACCTGGCGCGCGCTGCGGGACAACAGCTTCTGCTCGTAGCGCGTCTCCAGCGCGCGGATCTGCTGGCTGACCGCCGACTGCGTCACGTGGTTGAGCTGCGCGGCGCGGGAGAACGAACCCGTCTCCACCACGTCACAGAACATTTTCAGGGATTCAAGCTGCATAAGGGCGCCTCCTATACTGAAGGCCGTGCATAAGGCTAGGGGTAATTAGCTGTCCTTACGCTTCCGCGCCACACACATTGGTGGCCTGGCGGGCCGCCCGCTGAAGGGGCAGGGGGACGGAGGGCAGGCGCCCCGGGTGCGCTCAGGACGGGGGCGGGGCAGGGGGCCGGGGGAAGAAGTAGGGGCGCGCCAGAACGAAGAGGGCCAGGGAGAGGGCAACAAGGGCCCCGCCGCAGAGGGTCTGCACCCGGCCGACGTGGCTGTGGGCGTCGACAATGAGCTGGCACTCCTGCTCGCCCAGGCCCACACAGTTGGCTTTGCCGAACAGGCCTCGGAGGCCGAGCACGAGCAGGCCCACGCCGCCCACGAGCATGCCGCCGCATAGGCCGACGATGGCGGCACGGCCGACACTGGCCTGAGGGGAGCTGCCCGGGGTGGTGGGCTGAGGAGACGTCATGGAGCCTGGAGCTAATCACCGGGCGGGCATGGACGCCACATCCTGCATATGCTGGGCGGCCATGCGAATCCTCTACGGTGTCGTTGGCGAGGGCATGGGACACGCGACGCGCTCGCGGGTGCTGCTCGAGGAGCTCACGAAGGAGCACGAGGTCCACATCGTCGTGTCCGGGCGGGCGCGGGACTACCTGGCCAAGCGCTTTCAGAATGTGCACGGCATCTGGGGCTACACCCTGGCCTACGAAGGCAACTCGGTGAGCAAGTGGCAGACGCTCTTGCAGAACGTGCAGGGCGCGGTGACGGGCTGGCCGCAGAACATCCGCCAGTACTTCGAGCTGGTGGAGAAGTTCCAGCCGGACGTGGTGGTGAGCGACTTCGAGAGCTTCAGCTATATGTTCGGCAAGGTGCACCGGCTGCCGGTGATCAGCGTGGACAACATGCAGATCATCAACCGGTGCAAGCACGAGCCGGAGCTGCTGGCGGGCTTCGAGGACGCCTTCGAGGGCACGCGCGCCATCGTGAAGGCGAAGCTGCCGGGGGCCTTTCACTACCTCGTCACCACGTTCTTCTATCCGCCGGTGCGCAAGGAGCGCACCACGCTGGCGCCCTCCATCCTGCGTCCGGAGATTCTGGAGGCGAAGTCCGAGCCGGGTGAGCACCTGCTGGTGTACCAGACGTCCACGACGAACACGCAGCTGCCCGCCATTCTCAAGCAGAGCGGGCTGCCGTGCCGCATCTACGGCCTGCGCCGGGACATCACCGAGGACCTGGTGGACGGCAATCTGATGTACCGGCCGTTCAGCGAGAAGGGCTTCATCGACGACCTGCGCACGGCGCGGGCGGTGGTGGCCGGCGGCGGCTACACGCTGATGAGCGAGGCGGTGTACCTGCACAAGCCGCTGCTGTCGATTCCGGTGGAGGGCCAGTTCGAGCAGGTCATCAACGGGCTGTACCTGGAGAAGCTGGGCTACGGCATGTACACGAAGCAGCTCACCCAGCCGGTGCTCGACGACTTCCTCTCGCGGGTGCCTCGCTGCCAGGAGGCGCTCAAGGGCTACACGCAGGAGGGCAACGAGAAGCTGATCGCCGCCCTGCGTGAGCAGCTCGCGCGCGCCTACGAGCACCGCGGGCACTGGCGCGCGGAGATGTCCGAGCTGGAGTAACGGCGCTCAGGCGGGAGACAGCAGCCGGGGCACCGTCGCGGACACCTCGCGCCACCACGGGGTGGGCTGCTCCTGGTTCGCGGGCTCGACGGCGGCGCCCAGGCGGGGGGTGAGCAGCCGCACGCCCTGCTCCGAGGCGCGTTGGAACAGCGTCTCGGCGGGCTCGTCCCAGGCATGGAGCGCCAGGTTGAAGGTGCCCCAGTGCACGGGGAGCAGCGTGCCTCCGCCCAGCATCGCGTGCGCCTTGAGCGCGTTCTCCGGGCCCAGGTGCACATTGCTCCAGCTCGGGTGGAAGGCACCCACCTCGAGCATCACCAGCTCGAAGGGGCCCTGGCGGCGGCCGATCTCCTCGAACTCCGTCGTCAGCCCGGTGTCCCCGCTGAAGAAGACGCGGCGCTTGCCGGTGTTCAGCACCCAGGAGGCCCACAGCGTCTGGTTCCGGTCCCCCAGGCCCCGCCCGGAGAAGTGCTGGGCAGGGGTGGCGGTGAAGCTCACGGGCCCGACGGAGGCCTGCTCCCACCAGTCCAGCTCGGTGATCAGCTCTGGCGCCACGCCCAGCGCCTCGAGCCGCGCGCCCACGCCCAGCGAGGTGACGAATGGCACGCGCAGCTTCGCGAGCGCCTCGATGGTAGGGCGGCAGAAGTGGTCGTAGTGGTCATGCGACACCAGCACCGCGTCCAGCTTCGGCAGGGCCTCCAGGGAAACCGGCACGGGGTGGAAGCGCTTGGGTCCGGCGAAGGCCATCGGTGAGGCGCGCTCGCCCCACACGGGATCCGTCAGCCCCCGTGCTCCATCCAGCTCCAGCAGCAGGGTGCTGTGGCCGAGCCACGTGACGCGCAAGCCGCTCTGGGGCCGGTGTGCCCACGCCGCAAGAGGGCTCTCCAGCGGCAGGGCGCCGGGAGGCGTGCGCTGCTCGCCGCCGCAGAAGTACTCCCCGAGCAGCGGTAGCGGGTTGCCCTGAAGGCCTGAGCCCACGGGCGCTGTGTTACGGAAGCGGCCATCCACGAACTGGCGGGAGGAGTGCGCGCGCTCCAGGCGCAGCCCCTGGAGAAGTCCACTGCGGCGAGAGGAAGACATGCCGCATGTCTAACCGCCTGGCGTCCCAGAAGAAAGAGAACCCATCACATGGGAGTATTCAAAGCGCCTGGGAAGTGGCCTTGAAGGCACCCAGACCGGAGGGCAGGCAGGCTATGACAGAGCAAAGTTTGTCTGTTGCACTGGTCACATCTCTCTGGCCTATTGCTGGCACCTAAGCGCAACGGGGCGCCTCAGCCCCGGCGCTTGAGCCATTCAATTTCAAGGAGAGTATCGTGCTGAGACTGCGGCAGGCTGTCGCTGTTTTGTCGTTAGCTGGAGTTCTTGGGGCTTGCGGTCCCGAGGTGTTGGAGGAAGAGATCAACGGGAATCCAGAGCAGGAACTGCCTGCCCTGGGGACTACGACGCAGGACCTGAGCAGCATTGGGAGCTACAACTGGCTCTCACCCAGTGATGCCACCTCTATGGGCGCCACGTCGAACCGGATCTGCTATCTGAACCGTGTTCGCGGAAACTTCAACAGCGCGAGTAGCTATGTTGACATCTTCGCTTCCGGGGGGAGCTGGTTCCTCAGGGGGGCAGGGGACACGCGAGCCGTTGGCCGTTGCGCGGGCACCACGAGCGCCAACCCTGTCTCCGGCGAGTACACCTGGAGGGCATCACAGTCCCTGCCAACGAACATGGGCCCTACGACCGGCCGGGTGTGCTACCTGGTTCGCGTCGGTGGGAGCTTCAAGGGCGGCGGCGATTGGGCCCGTGTCTATGCCAGCGGTGGCTCATGGTTCCTGTTTGGTAATTCGCAGCTGGGCGATGGGCTCGCTCAGGCCCGGTGTGTCTCGGTGAGCACCTACAGCGGTGAGTACTCCTGGAACTCAAACCAGGGCTATGACACTCACATGGGCACTACTTCAGGCCGGGTTTGCGCCTTGACGTACATGGCGGGACGATTCGACAGCGTGAATGACCTGGTTGATATTTATGCCGCCGCTAGCTCATGGTACCTCGGTGGTGGAGCGCTGAGCGGACCTGTCTACGCTAAGGCGCGCTGCTTCTAACGGGGCGAGGAGGCTTCGCAGGAGGAGGACGGCTCTGGCAGCCATGAGTGCGTCCTCCTCTCGCGGGCCAATCCCCGAGTGAATCAGAGCACCTTCACCGCTTTCACCATCTCCTCCGTGGGGTCCTCGGCGCCCAGGATTTCGCAGCCCAGCTTGAGGCAGACGCGCTGCATGGGCGTGTTGCGCGCCAGGATGTCCGCCACGATGCGCGACAGCCCCCACTCGCGGCCGATGTCCACCAGCCGCTGCAGGAGCTGGGTGCCCAGGCCCTGGCACTGCATCCGGTCGCTGATCAACATGGCGAACTCGCCATCCTGTGTGCCCGGCAGCCGCGTCAGCCTGCCCACGCCGACAATCTCGCCCCCGTCCACCTGGGGGCTCTCCGCCACCAGCGCCATCTCCCGCGCGTAGTCGATGAAGCAGATGCGCGCCAGCCGCTCGTGCGCCACGCGCTCCTCCAACCGCAGCATGCCCGCGTACCGCGTGAAGACGCTCTGCTCGGACAGCGTGCGGTGAAACGCCACCATTCGCGGCTCGTCCTCCGGGCGGATGGGGCGCAGGTTCAGCACCTCGCCGTTCCGCGTCACCAGCCGTCCCTGGTACTGCTGGGGGTAGGGCTGAATCGCCAGCGGCGGCAGCTCGGCCTCCTTCGCCTCCAGCGGGTGCAGCACCACGCGCGCGTCCAGCACCACCAGCCGCTCGGGCGAGGCCAGCAGCGGGTTGATGTCTACCTCCTGAATGAGGCGCTGCTCCACCACCAACTGGCTGAAGCGCACCAGCAGCTTCTCCAACGCCACCAGGTCCACCGGCGGACGCCCCCGGACTCCCTTGAGCGCCTGGTAGATGCGGGTGCGCTCCATCATCCGCCGCGCCAGCGTCGTGTTCAGCGGTGGCAGCCCCAGCGCCCGATCCTGTAACACCTCCACCAGCACCCCGCCCGCGCCGAACAACAGCACCGGGCCCAGCTGCGCATCCAGGCTGCTGCCGACGATGAGCTCGTACCCGTCCAGCTTCACCATCGGCTGCACCGTCACCCCGTCGAAGCTCTCGGCCTTGCCCAGCTCCACCAGCCGCGCGCGGATGCTCTCCACCGCCTCGCGCACCGCCGCCGCGCTGCCCAGATTCAGCCGCACTCCACCCACGTCCGTCTTGTGGATGATGGAGCGCGAATGCAGCTTCACCACCACCGGGTAGCCCAGCGCCTCCGCCTGCGCCACCGCCTCGTCCGCCGTGGCCGCCAGCCGCGTCTCCACCGTGGCGATGCCGTATGCCTCCAGCAGTTGCTTGGACTCGTGCTCCGTCAGCACCGTGCGGCCCTGTGCTCGCACCGCCTGGATGAGCTCCCGGGTCTGCTCGCGCGCGTTGCCCGTGGGCTCCTCCGCCAGCGTGGGTGTCTCGTACAGCGCGCTCAGGTTGTAGCTGTAGCGCCACATGTAATTGAAGATGCGCGCCGCCGTGTCCGGATAGCCGAACGTGGGGATGCCCGCCTCCGTGAGCAGCTTCTCTCCCGCGGCCACCTCCGAGCCACCCATCCAGCACGCCAGCACCGGCTTGCCCAGCCGCGCGTATGCCTTGAGCCGCTCCGCCGTCTCCGTGGGCTGCGTCTTGTCCTGCGGCGTGAGCATCACCAGCAGCCCGTCGCTGTTCTCGTCCGCTCCCGTGGCCTCCACCACCTTCGCGTACCGCTCCGGGTCCGCGTCGCCCAGCATGTCCACCGGGTTGGCGTGGCTCCACTGCGGCGGCAGCAGCGTGTCCAGCGCCTGCATCGTCGGACCCGACAGCTTCGCCACCTCGCCTCCGCCGGATACCAGCGCGTCCGTGGCCAGCACGCCCAGGCCGCCCGCGTTCGTCACCAGCGTGAGCCGCCGCCCCTCGGGCCGGGGCTGCTTGGCGAGCACCTCGGCCATGGAGAACAGATCCTCGATGCTGTCCACCCGCAGCACGCCCGCACGGCGGAACGCGGCGCTGAGCACCTCGTCACTGCCCACCAGCATGCCCGTGTGCGAGGCCGCCGCCCGCGCCGCCGGCTCCGTGCGTCCCGCCTTGAGCACGATGAGGGGCTTGTGCAGCGCCACCTCGCGCGCCGCCGAGAGGAACGCCCGCGCATCTCCCATGGACTCCAGGTACAGCAGGATGCTGCGCGTGCGCGGATCATTGCCCAGGTAGTCGATGAGGTCTCCCCAGCCCACGTCCAGCATCGAGCCCAGGGAGGCCACGGTGCTGAAGCCCACCGTCTCACGCACGCTCCAGTCCAGCACGGCGCTGAGCAGCGCGCCGCTCTGGCTGATCAACGCCACGTTGCCGGCACGGGGCATGGCGCGGGCAGAGGTGGCGTTGAGCCCCGTGCTGGGCCGCATCAGCCCCAGGCTGTTGGGCCCCAGCAGGCGCATGCGCCCGCGCCGGGCCTCGCGCAGCACTTCCTCCTCCAGCCTGGCGCCCTCGGGGCCCGACTCCTTGAAGCCCGAGGAGAGAATCAGCGCCCCGGGAATGCCCAGGTCCACGCACTCGCGAAGGACGGCGGGCACGGTGGGCGCGGGCGTGGCCACCACCACCAGGTCCACCTTCTCGGGCAGCGCTCCGAGCGAGGGCAGGGCGCGGATGCCCAGCACGTTCGGGCGCTTGGGGTGAATGGGGTAGACGGTGCCGCCAAACGGGCTGCGGATGAGGTTCCACAGCACGGTGCGGCCCACGCTGCCCGCGCGCTCGCTGGCGCCCACCACGGCCACTCCCCGTGGTGCGAAGAGCGCATCCAGCGAGGGCCGGGTCTGCTGGTGCAGCAGGTCGAGCGCGGGATCCGAAGGTAGCCGGGTGGACATAGAGGGCAGCTTCACCTCTAGACCTGTACCGTGCGTGTTACAACCGGCCGCACGCTCAACCGGAGGTGGTATGCGCGCTGTCCAGACACTGTCGTTGGTGCTGTGGGTTCTCGGCGTTGCCTGCAGCGGCGCACAGCAGTCGAGGACTCTGTCCACCTCGGAGCGTCCGGAGACGACCCTGCAGGTGAGGAGCCAGCGGCCCATCGATTTCACCGTTTATGCGTTGGATGGGACTCGCCGGATCCGCCTGGGCATCGTGCCGGGCATGTCGCAGCGCACCTTCGTCATTCCCCCCCACATGGTCATCGATCAGGGCTCGCTGAACTTCCAGCTCGATCCCATCGGCTCCAACGAGGTGGGCACCACCGAGTCGCTCTCGGTGCGCGAGGGAGACGCGGTCGAGATGACCATCCGCTAGGCCGCCGCTCCCGAAGCACCATGTCCGAGGAAGACCGGCAGAGGTGGAACACCCGTTACCGCGAGCAGGCACAGGCCCGGGAGCCCTCCGGGTTTCTGCGCTCGCTCGAAGGCCAATTGCCCGTCACCGGACGGGCGCTCGATGTGGCGGGAGGCACCGGGCATGACGCGCTCTGGTTGGCGCGGCGAGGCCTGGACGTCACCCTGGTGGACATCTCGGACGTGGCGCTCGAGCGGGCCGCCGCCGCGGCCCGTGAGGCCGGGGTGGCCCTGCGCACCCAGCGGGTGGACGTGGAGTGCGAGCCGCTGCCAGCCGGGCCGTACGAGCTGGTGCTCTGCCTGAACTTCCTCTGGCGCCCGTTGTTCGCCGAAGTGGCCCGGGTGCTCGCGCCGGGCGGACTGCTCGTCTTCGCCCAGCCGACCCGGGGCAACCTTCAGCGCCACGCCCACCCCTCTGCCCGCTTCCTGCTGGAAGAGGGGGAATTGCCGCAGTGGGTGCGAGGGCTGGAGCCCGTCTCGTACACCGAGGGGTGGACGGAAGAGGGGCGGCACGAGGCGCGGCTGGTCGCCATGCGCCCGCGCTGAGCCCGCCCGCGAGCCTTGCGCGTTGCCTCACCGGGTGCACGTCTGTACAGTGCCCCGCCCCATGAAGCCTGAGAAGGAAGAGCCAGCTTTCGCAGGGCCCCGGCGTACCCCGTGGATCGGTCCTCGCGGGCTCGACGCCGTGCTCCAGGGGTGGCGCAACGACCGGCAGCTGTGGCCCTCGTTCGCCCTGGATCAGGTGCTGCCGGCCCGGTCTGGCGTCTACGCCCCCATTCCCGACGAGGTGCCGCCACAGGTGCGCGAGGCCCTGCGGCACCGGCGGATTGATCAGCTCTTCTCTCACCAGGCCGAGGCCTACCGGCTGGCCCGCGCCGGGCAGAACCTGGTCATCGCCACGCCCACCGCCTCGGGCAAGAGCCTCTGCTACAACCTGCCGCTGCTGGACCTGTTCGCCCGTGAGCCGCAGGCGCGGGCCCTCTACCTGTTTCCCACCAAGGCGCTGTCGCGGGACCAGGAGGAGTCGCTGCGCATTCTGATGCGCGAGGCGGGGCTGGAGCACGGCGCCATCACCTTCGACGGAGACACCCCGGCCGACGCGCGCCGGGCCGCCCGGGAGCGCAGCGGCGTGCTGCTCACCAACCCGGACATGCTGCACACCGGCATTCTTCCGCACCACGCCAACTGGGCGCGGCTGTTCTCCAACCTGCGCTACGTCGTCATCGACGAGCTGCACACGTACCGCGGCGTTTTCGGCTCGCACCTGGCCAATGTGCTGCGCCGGCTGCAGCGGGTGGCGCGCTTCCACGGCGCCTCGCCGGTGTTCATCATGGCCTCGGCCACCATCGGCAACCCCAAGGCCCACGCCGAGCGGATGCTGGGCCGTAAGGTGGAGCTCGTCTCCGAGAGCGGTGCGCCCTCGGGCGAGCGCCGCATCATGGTCTACAACCCGCCCGTGGTGAACGCGGAGCTGGGCATCCGCGCCAGCTACCTGAAGAGTTCGGTGCGGCTGGTGTCGGACCTGGTGCGCTCGGGCGTGTCCACGTTGCTGTTCGGCCAGTCGCGCAACTCGGTGGAGGTGATGCTCAAGTACCTGAGGGATCGCTTCGTCGAGGAGAAGCTGGATCCGAGCCTCATCCAGGGCTACCGGGGCGGGTACCTGCCGGGCACCCGCCGGGCGACGGAGGCGGCCCTGCGCGCCGGAGAGGTGCGCTGCGTGGTGGCCACCAACGCGCTGGAGCTGGGCATCGACATCGGCTCACTGGACGCGGTGGTGTGCGCGGGCTACCCAGGCTCGGTGGCGGCGCTGTGGCAGCGCTTCGGCCGGGCAGGACGCCGGGGCTCCAGCAGCCTGGCGCTGCTCGTCACCTCGAGCGCGCCGCTGGACCAGTACTTCGCGGGGGATCCGCGCTTCCTTACCGGCGCGCCGGTGGAGCACGCGCGCATCGATCCCGACAACGTGGAGATCCTCGTGCAGCACATGAAGTGCGCCGCCTTCGAGCTGCCCTTCGAGGAGGGAGACGGCTTCGGGGACGTGCCCGTCGAGTCCACCACGGATGCGCTCGGCTTTCTGGAGCAGCACGAGGTGGTGCATGCCTCCAGCAGAGAGGGCGGACGCCGGGTGTTCCACTGGTCGGCGGATGCGTACCCGGCCAACCACGTCTCGCTGCGCAGCGTGGGCTGGGACAACGTCGTCATCATCGAGCGAGGCTCAGACCGGACGCTGGCGGAGATGGACTTCCGCTCGGCGCACACCATGCTGCACGAGCAGGCCATCTACCAGCACGAGGGCGAGCAGTACCAGGTGGAGCGCTTCGACTACGACACCCACAAGGCCTACGTGCGCAAGGTGGCGCCCGACTACTTCACCGACGCGATGACATACGTGCGCGTCAACGTGCTGCAGGAGGATCAGGGCGCCGGCCTGGGGGGGGAACTGCGAGCGGGCATGGGCGAGGTGAGCGTCATCGAGAA
Source organism: Myxococcaceae bacterium (assembly GCA_036389955.1). Taxonomy (GTDB): domain Bacteria; phylum Myxococcota; class Myxococcia; order Myxococcales; family Myxococcaceae; genus DATHBR01. Next base: position 2,625 of record DASVVJ010000118.1, on the reverse strand, counting down.
GGTGGTGGGCTACAAGAAGATCAAGTTCCACACCCACGAGAACGTGGGCTACGGGGACGTGACGCTGCCCGAGATGCAGATGCACACCACCTCGCTGTGGCTCACGGTGCCGGAGTCCGTGGTGCGCGCGATGGCGGTGCCCCGGCCGGCGGTCATCGACGCGCTGCGGGGGGTGGCCAACGCGCTGCGCACGGTGGCGTGCGTGGGGCTGATGATCGATCCGCGTGACGTGGGCAAGACGATTGGCAGCCGGGACGAGGCCGAGGGGCCGCCGCGCAAGGATGGGGCGGTGGGGTACGACCCGACGATCTTCCTCTACGACAACGTGCCGGGCGGAGTGGGGCTGGCGGCGCGGCTGTTTGATCAGCGCGAGGAACTGCTGCGGCGCACGCGCCACTTGCTGGAGACGTGCCCGTGCGAGGAAGGCTGTCCCGCGTGCATCGGGCCGGCCGCGGGCACCCAGCCCGGCAGCGCGCCGGTGGATCCTCACCCGCGCAAGCGGCTGGGACTCGAGGTGCTCTCGGCGCTCGGCATCGCGGGCGTGCAATAGGCGAGGTGCGCCGTGGACCTGAAGCGTAAGCTGGCACGGCTTTCCACGGTTGGCCCGGGCGGTAAGCCGGCCGCCGCGCCTGCTTTGCCTTCCGTAGTAGAGGCGGCCCCTGTGCCTGAGGCGCCGCCACCGGAGCAGGCTCCCGCGGAGGCGCCCCGCTCGAAGGATCCGCGCATCGAGGCGCTGCGGCAGATGATGGCGCAGTATTCCGCGCGGCAGAGCGCCGTCGCCGCGCGAAAGGCGGAGTCCGCTCCACGCCCCGGTCCGCTGCCCGTGGAGGCGCGGAGCACCCCTCACGGCCAGGTCCACGTGTCCGAGCGCGTGCTGTCACCCGAGCACCGGCACGGCACGGCTCCCGTGGCGGGCGCGCTGGACGTGGAAGCGCGAATCGTCGCCAGCCTGGCGCTGCACCCCGAGCTGGCGGACGTGGACTTCCGCCGGATGCTCTTCCTGGACACGGAGACGACGGGGCTGGCCGGAGGCACCGGGACGGTGCCCTTCCTGGTGGGGCTGGCCTGGTTCGAGGGCCGCTCGCTGCGGGTGCACCAGCTCTTCCTGCGCCGGCTGGGCGAGGAGGCGCCGCTGCTGCGGGTGCTGGCCGAGCGGATGGCGGGCTCCTCGTGCCTGGTGACGTTCAACGGCAAGAGCTTCGACTGGCCGCTCTTGCGAACGCGCTTCGTGCTCAACCGCGTGCCAGTGCCCGCCACGCTGCCACACCTGGACCTGCTGCACTGCGCGCGCCGGGTCTTCAAGTACCGGGGGGCGGGAACGCGGCTGGTGCATGTGGAGGAGCAGGTGCTGGGGCACCGGCGGGTAGGGGACGTGGACGGCTCGTTGATTCCGGACCTCTACTTCCGCTTCCTGCGCGGAGGAGACGGTTCCACGTTAACGCCCGTGCTGGAGCACAACGCGAACGACCTGCTGCTGCTGGCGGCGCTGCTGGGTGAGCTGGGCCGGCGCTTCGAGGCGGTGAGCGCGGAGGACCCGAGGGACTTGCTGGGCTTCGCCGGGGTGGCCGAGCGGGCGCGGGACTACGAGCGGGCGCAGGCCTTCGCGCGGGCGGCGGCGGCGGGTGGGGGCACGGTGAGCGTCGCGGCACTCACCCTGGCCTCCCGGCTGTCGCGCCGGACGGGAGACACCCGGGCCGCGGTGGAGCACCTGCAGCGGGCGCTCACCTCGGCGCGGGGAGCCCAGGTGCCTCCGCTGCACTTTGCGCTCACCAAGCTCTACGAGCACTCCCTGAAGGACTTGCCCCGGGCGCTGCACCACGCGCGGCTGGCGGCTCCGCTGGAGTCCGCCGACGAGCACCGGCTGCGCATCACCCGCCTGGAGGGCAAGCTCCGTCAGGCCAGCACACGAGGTTCATCCTCAAGAGATTGAAGGACAAGGTCGCCATCGTCACCGGCGGTGCCACGCTGATGGGACCGGAGGGAAACCAGCGCTTCAATCCGGAGTCCTGAGCCCCCGCCGCCCGGCGGCTCACTTCTGTGGAGGAACGAAGGTCTGGTAGCTCTCGCACTCCGCGCGGGCGTCCTCCTCGGTCTTGTACTTCTCGCCCGTGTAGTACCAGTTGGTCTGCTCGGAGCCGTCGCCGTTGGAGGACTGGCAGCCGCCGATGGCGCCCGTCATGTCGCACCGGGCGTCCTCCTCGAAGGTGGCACTGCCCGTGGCGGCCCGCAGCGTCTCGCACACCCCCTCGAAGGTGATGAAGCTGGGACCCTTGAACTCGCGCAGGTCGGTGCACTGATCGTCGGCGGGCCTCAAGTCACAGCGCGCATCGCGGGAGGGAAGGCTATCCACCAGGCCGCAGCTCAGGGCCAGGCTGGCAATCAGCGTGAGAGAAACAGACGGGACGGTTCGCATGGCTGCTATTTTTCCGGGCCTTGATGGGGAGTCAAATCCCGGTGCTCGAAGAGTGCGGGTCAACAGAGGAGTGGAGCATGCGGCTGCGATGGGGAAGCGGTGTCGTCCTGGCGTGTGGGCTGCTGCTGGCGGTGCCGGCGCTGGCCGAGACGAAGGGCTTTGATCCGGTCGCCGCGACGGACGCGTACCTGGCCACCGTGCCGGCGGAGGCG
>DASVVJ010000117.1:0-8775 GCA_036389955.1 Myxococcaceae bacterium | reverse complement strand
GGAACCGCCGTCAGGGTCCTCGGACTCCTGGCCGTTCTGGCCTCCGGCACCGCCCGCGCCAGCGAGGCGGACCTCGTCCTCCCTGACTTCAGCCAGGTCGCCTTCGTCGGCGGGCTCAACGGCCGCGCCCTGCTGATGGCGGGCATCGCCGTCTCCATCTTCGGCCTCGCCTTCGGCTTCATGCAGTACACGGCCCTGCGCAACCTGCCGGTCCACAAGTCGATGCTCGAGATCTCCGAGCTCATCTACGAGACCTGCAAGACGTACCTCATCACCCAGGGCAAGTTCATCCTCATCCTCGAGGTGCTCATCGGCGCCGTGATGGTGGTGTACTTCGGCTTCCTGCGGCACATGGAGGCCGTCAAGGTCATCACCATCCTGGTGTTCAGCCTCATCGGCATCGCCGGCAGCTACGGCGTGGCCTGGTTCGGCATCCGGGTGAACACCTTCGCCAACAGCCGCACCGCCTTCGCGTCGCTGCGCGGCAAGCCCTACCCCACCTACGCCATTCCGCTGCAGGCCGGTATGTCCATCGGCATGGTGCTCATCAGCACCGAGCTGCTGCTGATGCTCATCATCATGCTGTTCGTCCCGCCGGACTTCGCCGGCCCGTGCTTCATCGGCTTCGCCATCGGCGAGTCGCTGGGCGCCTCGGTGCTGCGTATCGCGGGCGGTATCTTCACGAAGATCGCCGACATTGGCTCGGACCTGATGAAGATCGTCTTCAAGATCAAGGAAGACGACGCGCGTAACCCTGGCGTGATTGCCGACTGCACGGGCGACAACGCGGGCGACAGCGTGGGCCCCTCGGCCGACGGCTTCGAGACCTACGGTGTGACGGGCGTGGCGCTCATCACCTTCATCCTGCTCGCGGTGCCCCCGGCCTTCCAGGTGCAGCTGCTGGTGTGGATCTTCGTGATGCGCATCGTGATGGTGGTGGCCAGCCTGCTGTCCTACTACGTCAACGAGGCCATCCAGGGCAGCAAGTACAAGAACGCCGACAAGATGAACTTCGAGCACCCGCTGACGTTCCTGGTGTGGCTCACCTCCATCGTGTCGGTGATTCTCACCTTCGTGGTCAGCTACCTGCTCATCCCGGACCTGGGCGGTGACGGCTCGCTGTGGATCAAGATGTCGGCGATCATCACCTGCGGCACGCTGGCGGGCGCCATCATCCCCGAGGCCATCAAGGTCTTCACCTCCACCGAGAGCCGCCACGTGCGCGAGGTGGTGACGGCCAGCCGCGAGGGTGGTGCCAGCCTCAACGTCATCTCCGGCCTGGTGGCGGGTAACTTCTCTGGCTACTGGATGGGCATCATCATCGCGGGCCTGATGGGCATCGCGTACTGGGTGAGCCTGTACGTGCCCACGGACCTGATGCTGGCCCCGGCGGTGTTCGCCTTCGGCCTGGTGGCGTTCGGCTTCCTGGGCATGGGCCCGGTGACCATCGCGGTGGACTCGTACGGCCCGGTGACGGACAACGCGCAGAGCGTGTACGAGCTGTCGCTCATCGAAAACGTGCCCAACGTGAAGGAGGAAGTGCAGAAGGACTTCGGCTTCTCGCCCAACTTCGAGAAGGGCAAGGAGTACCTGGAGGAGAACGACGGCGCGGGCAACACCTTCAAGGCCACGGCGAAGCCGGTGCTCATCGGCACCGCGGTGGTGGGCGCTGCGACGATGATCTTCTCCATCATCGTGCTGCTGGTGGGCTCGAAGGACGCGGCGGGCAACGCGCTGCTGGGCGCCAACGGCGTGCCGCTGCTGGACACGGCGAAGGTGGCCAACCTGTCGCTCTTGCACGCTCCGTTCCTCTTGGGCCTGGTGACGGGCGGCGCGGTCATCTACTGGTTCTCGGGCGCCTCGATGCAGGCGGTGAGCACCGGTGCGTACCGCGCGGTGGAGTTCATCAAGAAGAACATCAAGCTGGAGGGCGTGGAGAAGGCCAGCGTGGCGGACTCCAAGAAGGTGGTGGAGATCTGCACCCAGTACGCGCAGAAGGGCATGCTCAACATCTTCCTGGGCGTGTTCTTCAGCACCCTGGGCTTCGCGTGCCTGGATGAGTACTTCTTCATCGGCTACCTCATCTCGATCGCCATCTTCGGCCTGTACCAGGCGGTGTTCATGGCGAACGCGGGTGGCGCGTGGGACAACGCCAAGAAGCTGGTGGAGACGGAGCTGCGCGCCAAGGGCACGGACCTGCACGCGGCCACGGTGGTGGGCGACACGGTGGGCGACCCGTTCAAGGACACCTCGTCGGTGGCGCTCAACCCGGTCATCAAGTTCACCACGCTCTTCGGCCTGCTGGCGGTGGAGCTGTCGGTGGAGCTGAGCCACGCGGGCCAGACGACGCTGGTGAAGGTGCTGGCGGCCATCTTCCTCGCGCTGTCGATGTTCTTCGTGTACCGGTCGTTCTACGGCATGCGCATCGAGACGCCGATGCGCAGCGCCGCCGAGGGTGCGAAGGCCTAGCCTTCGTCCCACGCTGAAGTTGCACGCAAGCGGCAGGGTACCCGAGGGTGCCCTGCCGCTTGTGTTTTCAGCTCCCGAGCCGGAAGGCCGGGGGATCAATCCGCGTGGCCCGGCACTTGGGACAGGCCCCCGGGCGGGTGAAGCGCTTGCGGTCGCGGAAGACGAAGCCGCAGGCCACGCACTCGGCGGGCAGCACCTCGAGCCTGCCGCCCAGGGCCTTGAGGGACTTGTCCAGGTGCTCCAGGTGCTCGGCCACGTCCTTCTCGGGAATGCCCACCGCGCCGGACAGCTCCTTGGCGGTGAGGCCCGCCTCGGGCGCGTCGGCGAGCGCGGCCTCGAGCGCGGCGCGCACCGTGGTGCCGCGGGCCTGTGGGCCGGGCCGGCTCATGCGCTGATCGGGCCCGGGTCGGTTATCCGCTCCTTGCCCAGGTGCATGCCGCTGCGGCAGCGGTAGTCCGTGACGAAGGCGCCCAGCAGCATGGCGGCTCCAGCCAGCACGTGCACCGCGGCGGTGAGAGGCGCCCTGCGGGCGTAGCCTCCCACGAAGGGCGCGGCGATGGCGGCCACGCCCCAGCCGTAGTCCGTCAGCTCGTGCAGCTCGATGGGCACCAGCCGGGACAGCGTCACCCGGGTGTCGGTGAGCAGGGTGACACCGGCCAGCCCCAGGCCCAGCCCCAGCCCCACGCGCCGCGCCGTCTCCACCCCCGAGAGCCCTCCGGCCACCGCTACCGCCGCGCCCACGGCGAGCTCCGTCACCGAGTGCACACCCTGCGGCACCCAGCGGCGCAACGGCAGCCCTCCGGGCAGCGGCCGGGAGATGATGCCCGCGGCGTTGCTCCGGTCGATGAGGTGGTGCAGCGTGCGGTGCACGGACGCCGAGAGGCGCTCCCGCGGAAGGGCTGGGGTTTCAAGGTTCGTGGATTCGGCCATCCGTGGCTCCTGGCGGTTTGACCTTCGAAGCTAGGCACGCTCCCGCCAGGAGGTATGGGCGGCGTTGACTGTCCATCATTGCCCGGCGCGCGGTAAGCGCGCAGGCTGTTGGCCATGCGTCTGCCCCGCTTTCCGCGCGTCATCGGCTTCGACGATGGGCCCTTCCAGCGCCGCCCCGGCGCCGCGGTGCCCGTGGTGGGTGTGGTGTGCAGCGGCACACGTTTCGAGGGGCTCGTCTGGGGCCGGGTGCGCAAGGACGGCTGGAGCGCCACGCAGGAGGTGTGCCGGCTGCTGGAGGGCGGAAAGTTCCTGCCGCAGCTTCACCTGGTGCTGCTGGATGGCATTGCCTTCGGAGGCTTCAACGTGGTGGACCTGCCCACGCTGGCCGCGCGGCTCAAGCGCCCGTGCGTGGCGGTGATGCGGCGGCTGCCGGACCTCAACGCGGTGGAGCAGGCGCTGCGGCGGCTGCCGCGCCCGGAGCGGCGGCTGGCGCTGATTCAACGGGCGGGCCCCATTCACCAGCTCGGCGGCTTCACCTTCCAGGTGCAGGGCGCCGAGCCGGCCGAGGTCGTCGAGGCGCTGAAGCGTGTCACCGATCGGGGCCTTGTCCCCGAGCCGCTGCGGCTGGCCCACCTCATCGGCTCGGCGGTGGTGACGGGCGAGAGCAGCCACCGCGCTTGAGCTGCGCCCCGGAGCACGGGCCCCCCGCGCACTGCCAGCACTTGGACAGTCCGTTAAGAGCCGAGGCCCGGGCGCATTGCGTTAGGGTGGCGGCCCCGTGATGCTAGGCCTCTAGGCCGAGGAGCCCGTGTCCGAGCCTGACCTGCTAGTCACTCCGGAGTCCGTGCCCGACCCACGTGCCCGTGAGTTCATCCGGCAGCTCTGGCTCGCGGCGGATGCCTCCGTGGACCTGCTGTCCTACGTGGACAAGAACGAGCGCTACGCCTTCATCAACCGGTCCTATGAGCGGTGGTTCGGCCTGCACCGCTTCCAGATGCTGGGCAGGCCGGTGCGAGAGGTGCTGGGAGAGGCCAGCTACGAGTTCCTCCGCCCGTTGATGCTCCGAGCGCTCTCGGGAGAGCGAGTGCGGTTTGAGAGCGTGGTGCCCTACCAGCATGGAGGCCCTCGCCATATCGAGGCGGGGTTCATCCCGCACGTGCTCGAGGACGGCACGGTGGCGGGGTACGCGGCGCACGTCGTGGACGTGACGGAGGCTCGCCGGGCAGAGGCCCGGCTCCAGTTGCTGGAGGCGGTGTCGCGCACGCTGGCCGAGGCCCAGCAGGAGCTGCCCGCCATCTTCCATGCCATTGCCCAGAGCATCGCGGGCCGCATGGGGGACGGGTGCGTCATCTTCTTGCGCGAGGAGGAGACCGGAGACCTGGTCCCCATCGCCGCTCACCACGCCAACCCGGTGGTGGCACGGGACTTCCACCAGCACCTCCAGGGTGTCCGGTTCCGCCGGGGAGAGAGCATGGTGGGCCGGGTCGCCGAGACGGGCAAGCCGCTGCTCATCCCTCACCTGGGCCTCACGGCCCTGCGGGCCACGGCACACCCGGCGGGGTACGGGTTCCTCGAGCGCAACCCGGCGCACAGCCTGCTCATGGTGCCCCTGCAGGCGCGGGGAGTGGGGCTGGGCGCGGTGATTGTCGGGCGGCACGGGCCGGGGCCCGCGTTGACGGAAGAGGACCAGCGCGTCCTCCAGGAGGTGGCGGATCGGGCCGCGCTCTTTCTGCAGAACGCGCGGCTGTATGAAGCGGAGCTGGCGGCCCGCAAGCGGACGGAGGCCCTGGCCACCGAGCTGCGCGAGGGCATGGAACGCGAGCGGCAGGCCCGGGCCGAGACGGAGCGGGTGCTGGCGCTGGTGGACGCGCTCGTCTCCTCCGCGCCCGTGGGCTTTGCCCTGCTCGACAAGGAGCTGCGCTACCTCAAGCTCAACCCCGCGCTGGCGGCCGCCAACGGCCTTCCCATCGAGGCCCACCTGGGCCACCGCATACGTGAGGTGCTGCCCCAGGTCGCCAACGTGGTGGAGCCCATGTTGCGGCAGGTGCTGGAGACAGGCCAGCCGCTGATCAACCTGGAAGCCATGGCCGAGACCGCCGCTACTCCCAGTGCCATGACCCATTTTCTGGCCAGCTTCTTCCCCGTCAATGACTCCGAGGGAGGGGTGTCGGGTGTGGGAGTCATCACCCTCGACGTGACGGAGCAGGTCAGGGCCCGACGCCACATGGGGATGCTGGCCGAGGCGGGACAGCAGCTCTTCGCCCCCCTGGACGAGACAGCGACGATCGAACAGGTGGCCCGGCTGGTGGTGGAGACCCTGGCGGAGAGCTGCCTGGTGGATCTGCTGAACGGCTCGGGGAAGCTGGAGCAGGCGTTTGTCCTCCACAAAGACCTCGCCAGGGGGCGGCAGCTCGAGGAGCTGCGGAGCCGCTATGGCCTGAGCGCCACGGTGGACCTGAGGCTCGAGGTGATGCGAGAGGGCAGACCCATGGTCTTCCCTATGCCGCCCGACGAGGTGCTGGTGAAGGTGGCCCGCGACGCCGAGCATCTGCGCCTGCTGCGGGAGCTGGGCAGCACGGCGCTCTGCATCGTGCCGATGCGGGCCCGGGGACGGACGCTGGGCGTACTCTCCGTCGGCTCCACGCAGCAGCGCCGCACCTTCCTGCCGGACGAGGTGGCGATGCTGGAGGAGCTGGCCGCACGTGCCGCCCTGGCGATCGATCACGCCCGGCTCTACGCGGACCTGCAGAAGGCGGTCCGGGTGCGTGACGAGTTCCTCTCCGTCGCCAGCCATGAGCTGAAGACGCCGCTGACGCCCCTGAGCCTGAAGATGCAGATGCTCGAGCGCGAGCTGAAGCGGCACCCGGACAGCGCGCTGAAGCACCAGGTGGCAAGCTACCTGGAACTCGGCCACCGGCAGATCAAGAAGCTGAACGAACTGATTGGAGATCTGCTGGACGTGTCGCGCATCGGGGCGGGGCGCCTGCGGCTCGAAAAGCAGGAGGTGGAGCTGGGAGCGCTGGTGCGCGAGGTCATCGCCCGCTTCGAGCTGGCGGCCACGCAAGCCGGCTCATCCTTCGAGGTCCAGGTGGAGAGCCCGCTGCGAGGACAGTGGGACGCGGCCCGGCTCGAGCAGGTGGTGACCAACCTGCTGGACAACGCGCTGAAGTACGGCGCGGGCCAGCCCATCCTCGTCCAGGCCCGGGAGGAGGCCGGGCGCGCGGTGCTCACCATCATCGACCACGGCATCGGCATCGAGCCCTCGCACCTGGGCCGCATCTTCGAGCGGTTCGAGCGCGCCGTGTCCGAGCGTCACTACGGCGGCTTGGGGCTGGGGCTCTACATCACCCGCGAGCTGGTGCAGACGCACGGAGGCACCATCCACGTGGAGAGCGAGCCGGGCGTGCGGACCGCCTTCACCGTCGAGCTACCGCTGGCCTGAGCCGCGGCGGCCTCAGCCGATGGCGGCGCGGGCGTTGCGGAACAGCCGCATCCACGGCCCGTCCTCGCCCCACTCGCGCGGGTGCCACGAGTGATTCACCGTGCGGTGCACGCGCTCCGGGTGCGGCATCAGCAGCGTGAAGCGGCCGTCCTTCGTCGTCACTCCGGCGATGCCGAAGGGAGAGCCGTTGGGGTTGGCCGGGTACGTCTCCGTCACCCGCCCGTGGTTGTCCACGTAGCGCAGCGGCACCAGGCCTGACCCGTTCACCTGCGCGGCCTCCTCGGGGCTGGCGAACTCCGCGCGCCCCTCGCCGTGCGAAACGGCGATCAGCATGCGGCTGCCCTCCATGCCCTTGAGGAACAGCGAGGGGGTGGGCGCCACCTCCACCATGGATAGCCGCGCCTCGAACTGCTCCGAGGCGTTGCGCACGAAGCGCGGGAAGTGCTCCGCGCCCGGGATGATGTCCTTGAGCTGCGACATCATCTGGCAGCCGTTGCAGATGCCCAGGCCGAAGCTGTCCGGGCGGGCGAAGAAGGCCGCGAACGCCTCGCGCGCCCGCTCGTTGAAGAGGATGGACTTCGCCCAGCCGCCGCCCGCCCCCAGCACGTCGCCGTAGGAGAAGCCGCCGCACGCCATCAGCCCCGCGAAGTCCTTCAGGGAGACGCGCCCGGCGAGGATGTCGCTCATGTGCACGTCCACCGCGGTGAAGCCCGCGCGGGTGAACGCCGCCGCCATCTCCATCTGGCTGTTCACGCCCTGCTCGCGCAGCACCGCCACGCGGGGCTTCACGCCCTTGGACACGTAAGGAGCCGACACGTCCTGCGCCGGATCGAACGTGAGCCTGGGCGAGAGGCCCGGGTCGTTCGCGTCACACTTGGCGGCGAACTCCTCCTCCGCGCAGCGCGGGTTGTCGCGCACCTTCTGCAGCTCGTAGCTGACGCGGGACCAGTACTGGCGCAGCGCCATGGTGGGCACCGAGAGCAGCGTCTTGTCCCCCTGGCGCAGGCGCACCTCCAGCTCCGTCCGGGGACGGCCCAGCTCGTGGCCGTGGGCGCCCAGCCCGTGCCGCCCCAGCACCTCGCGTACCCGTGCCAGGTCCGCCGCGCGGACCTGCAACACCGCGCCCAGCTCTTCGTTGAAGAGCGCCGCCACCGCGTCCGAGCCCAGCCCCGCCACGTCCACGTCCAGGCCGCAGTGGCCCGCGAACGCCATCTCGCACAGCGTCGCCAGCAGGCCACCGTCCGAGCGGTCGTGGTACGCCAACACCAGGCCCGCCGCGTTCAGCTCCTGCACCGCCGCGAAGAAGCCGCGCAGCACCGCCGGATCCTCCACGTCGGGCGCCTGCGCGCCGAGCTGCGAGTACACCTGGGCCAGCACCGAGCCGCCCAGCCGCTGCTTGCCGCCCGCGAGGTCGACGAAGAGCAACCGCGTGTCCTCGCTCAGCTCGCGAAGCTGCGGCGTGAGCGACTGGCGCACGTCCTGTACCGGCGCGAACGCCGAGACGATGAGCGACACCGGCGCCGTGACGGCCTTGCGTGCACCCTGCTCTTCCCACACCGTGCGCATGGACATGGAGTCCTTGCCCACGGGGATGGTGAGCCCCAGCGCCGGGCACAGCTCCATGCCCACCGCGTGCACCGCCGCGTAGAGGTTGGCGTCCTCGCCCGGGCTGCCCGCCGCCGCCATCCAGTTGGCTGACAGCTTCACGTCCGTCAGCTTGCCAATCCGCGCCGCCGCGATGTTCGTCAGCGCCTCGCCCACCGCCATGCGCGCCGAGGCCGCCGCATCCAGCAGCGCCAGCGGCGTGCGCTCGCCCATGGCCATGGCCTCGCCGGTGGTGCTCGTCACGGTGGACAGCGTCACGGCGCAGTCCGCCACCGGCACCTGCCAGGGCCCCACCATCTGGTCCCGGCTGACGTGGCCGGACACGGTGC
>DASVVJ010000116.1:0-9693 GCA_036389955.1 Myxococcaceae bacterium | reverse complement strand
GGGTCGTGTGCACCTTCCTGGGAACGACAGTGTTCTTCCCGGCGCTGCTGGCGCTCATCGAGCGGTGGAAGGGCCGGGGGACGAGGCAGGCAGGGGAGGGAGCGGTGGTTCGCAGCCTGGAGATCCGCACGCAGAGCGAGCCGGAGGTGGCACCCGGGGAGAGTAAGTCGGCATGAGCCCCGCCACGTTCAGCCCCCGGTGGCTCGATCAGGGGCGCAAGGTGCGCCTGAAGCCGGGAGACCTTGTCATCGTGTCTGCCTGCCTGCTGGCCGCCCTGGTGCTCCTGGGCCCGGCCCGCTGGGCGCCCCAGGCGGTGTACTCCGGCGTCTGCTTCGGCCTGTTCGGGTTGGCGCTGCTGGTGCTGCGGACGATTCAGGCCACCTGGCCCCGGCTGCGGCCGGTGAAGTGGGTGGCGGACTTCTGGCTGCTGCCCGTGGCGATGATCGGCCACGAGCTGCTCAATCCGCTGCTGGACTTCCTCAACCCCGTGCTCAGCGACGCGCAGCTCGCCCGGGTGGAGGAACAGCTCTTCGGCGTGCAGGTGTCGGTGCTCGTCTCGGAGGGGGCTCCGGGGTGGCTGCATGACATTCTGATGCTCTGCTACTACAGCCACTTCATCTGGGCGCCCATGCTGGGCGTGGTGCTGTACCGGCAGAAGCGCCCAGGCGCGTTCGACGAGCTGATTCTGGGACTGAGCCTGTTCTTCAGCCTGAACTACGCCTGTTATGCCCTGGTGCCCGCGATCGGGCCTCGCTTCTTCCTGATCGACGCCTTCTCGGGCCCGCTGACCGGACCGCTGCTCACGCCCACGCTGGACTCGATGATGCGCTCGCCCGCCTTCGCGCGGGACTGCTTCCCCTCGGGCCACACCGGGACGACGCTGCTGCTGTTCTTCTACTCGCTGCGCTTCTCGCGGAAGTTCTTCCTGGTCATGCTGCTGCCGGGGCTGGGCCTCATCACCGCCACGCTGTCCGGGCGCTTCCACTACGCCACGGACCTGGTGGCCGCGGTACCCCTGGTCATCGTGGTGGCGGGGCTGGCCATGGCCCTGTCCCGCTCGACGGTGCGCCGCCGGGCCTTTGCGGCCGAGCGTTCCGTCTCCATGGACGCTATCGTGCGCCCCTAGCCCTGGCGGGCCTTCACCTCCGCTGGGAGCCAGGAGCTTTGCACCATGAGCCGGCCTTCCGCCGCGGAACGCGTCTCCCGCTTCGGCACCACCGTTTTCTCCGAGTTCAGCGCGCTGGCCCAGAAGCACGGCGCGGTGAACCTGGGGCAGGGCTTCCCGGACTTCGATGGGCCCGACGAGGTGAAGGAGGCCGCCCGGCGCGCCATTCAGGACGGCGTCAACCAGTACGCCATGGGCATGGGCTCCAAGGAGCTGCGCCTGGCCATCGCCGAGCACTCGGCGCGCTTCTACGGCCAGACGGTGAACCCGGACACCATGGTCACCGTCACCAGCGGCGCCACCGAGGCCATCCTCGACGTCATCCTCGGGCTGGTGGATCCCGGCGACGAGGTGATCGCCTTCGAGCCCTTCTACGACTCGTACGACGCCAACATCACCTTCGTGGGAGCCAAGGCCCGCTACGTGCCGCTGCGCGCTCCGGATGCGCAGCACGCCCAGTGGTGGATCGACTGGGCAGAGCTGGAGGCGGCCTTCTCCCCGCGCACGCGGCTGCTGATCCTCAACACGCCGCACAACCCCACCGGCAAGGTGTTCACCCGTGAGGAACTGGAGCGCATTGGCCAGCTCTGCGTGAAGCACGACGTGAAAGTGCTCTCGGACGAGGTGTACGAGCACATTGTCTTCGCCCCGGCCAGGCATGTGCGTCCCGCTACGCTGCCGGTGCTGGCCGACCGCACCGCCACGGTGAGCAGCATGGGCAAGACGTTCAGTCTCACCGGGTGGAAGATCGGCTGGGTGATTGCGCCGCCCCCGCTGCGTGACGCAGTGCAGCGTGCGCACCAGTTCGTCACGTTCGCCACGGCCTCGCCGCTGCAGGCGGCCACCGCGGCGGCGCTGCGGCTGCCGGACCGGTACTTTCAGGACCTGGCGGCAGGTTACCTGGCGCGGCGCGACAAGCTGCTCAAGGGCCTCAAGGAAGCGGGCCTGCCCGCCCACGCTCCCGAGGGCAGCTACTTCATCCTCACGGACATCTCCCACCTGGGCTTCCCGGACGACATGACCTTCTGTCGGTACCTGGTGACCGAGGTGGGCGTAGCGGCGATTCCTCCCAGCGTCTTCTATTCCCCGGAGCACCGCTCGTTGGGCCAGGGCTTCGCGCGCTTCGCTTTCTGCAAGACGGACGGGGTGTTGGAGGAGGGGGCCCGCCGCCTGCGTGAGGGGCTCTCGAAGCGCCGCTGACACCCTCTGTCCGCTCGGCTTGCGACCCCTGAGTGCGGGTGCTACATCCCCGCGCCATGCCTGCGCGCACCTCGCCCAAGACCGTCGCTCGCTCCATTTCCCGCCAGTCCCCGAAGAAGGCCTCTGCTCCGCCCAAGGGCGGCAAGGCCTCCAAGCTTGCCAAGGCCGCCAAGAGCGTGGCCAAGGCCGGCAAGAAAGTGGGGAAGGCCGTTGGCAAGGCCGTCGCCCAGAAGGTGGCCCCCAAGAAGAAGGCTGCCGCGCTGAAGACCTATGACGCCAACTCGGTGAAGGCCACCGCCAAGGCCACCGAGAAGTGGGCCAAGGAGGAGCTGGCCCAGGTGACGGCGAAGATGGCACTGCGCCGTAAGCAGTTCGCCACCGACTCGGGCGTGCCCATTCCGGATGTGACGACGCTGGCCGACCGCAGGGACGAGCAGATCGACCGCATCGGCCTGCCGGGACAGTTCCCGTTCACCCGTGGCACGCAGCCCACCATGTACCGCGGCCGCCTGTGGACGATGCGCCAGTTCGCCGGCTTCGGCACTCCGGCGGATACGAACAAGCGCTTCAAGTACCTCATCAGCCACGGCATGACGGGCCTGTCCACCGCCTTCGATATGCCCGCGCTGATGGGCTACGACGCGGACCACTCCATGAGCCGCGGCGAGGTGGGCAAGGAGGGCGTGGCCATCTCCTCGCTGAAGGACTTCGAGATCCTGTTCGACGGGATTCAGCTCGACAAGGTCACCACCTCGATGACGATCAACGCGAGCGCCATTGTCGCGCTGGCGATGTACATCGCGGTGGGTGAGAAGCAGGGCGTTCCGATGGCCAAGCTGGGCGGCACCATCCAGAACGACATGCTCAAGGAGTACATCGCGCAGAAGGAGTGGATCGTCGCTCCGCGGCCGGCCGTGCGCATCGTCACGGACATGATCGAGTTCTGCACGAAGAACATGCCCAAGTGGTACCCGGTGTCGATCAGCGGCTACCACATCCGCGAGGCCGGAGCGACGGCGGTGCAGGAGCTGGCCTTCACGCTGGCCGACGGCATCGGCTACGTGGAGGAGTGCGTGAAGCGCGGGCTGGACGTGGACGCGTTCGCTCCGCAGCTCAGCTTCTTCTGGGACGTGCACAACGACTTCTTCGAGGAGATCGCCAAGTTCCGCGCCGCGCGCCGCATCTGGGCGAATGTCATGCGCTACCGCTTCGGCGCGAAGAACCCGCGCTCGTGGCAGCTCAAGACGCACGCGCAGACGGCCGGCGTGTCGCTCACCGCGCAGCAGCCGTACAACAACGTGGTGCGCACCTCGCTGCAGGCGCTGGCGGCGGTGCTGGGCGGCACGCAGTCGCTGCACACCAACTCGCTGGATGAGACGTACGCGCTGCCCACCGAGGAGTCGGTGACGATCGCGCTGCGCACGCAGCAGTTGATTGCGCACGAGTCGGGTGTGGACCGGGTGGTGGACCCGCTGGCGGGCAGCTACTACGTGGAGTACCTCACCGACGAGATGGAGAAGCGGGCGATGGAGTACATCCGCCGCATCGACGAGATGGGCGGCATCATCCGCGCGGTGGAGGAGCAGTACCCGCAGAAGGAGATCGGCGAGAGCGCCTACCGCTTCCAGCGCGAGGTGGAGCAGGGCGACCGGCTGATCGTGGGCGTGAACGCGTTCAAGTCCGACAAGGACGCGCCGATCGAGCTGCTGCACATCGACGAGAAGGTGGCCGATGAGCAGAAGGCGCGGCTGGCGCAGGTGAAGGCCGAGCGCGACAACGCGGCGGTGCAGGCGGCGCTGGCCAAGGTGGAGGCGGCCGCGCGGGGCACGGACAACATGATGCCGCCGGTGCTCGAGGCGGTGAAGGCGTACGCCACGCTGGGTGAGATCTGCGACGTGTTCCGCAAGGTGTGGGGCGCCTACCGCGAGGGCGGGGCGTTCTAGGCCTCCATGGACCTCAAGCTCATCTAAAGAAGATGACTGAGAGAGGCGCCCCGAGAGCGGCTGCATGGAGTTTATGGCTGCTGGGGTTGTTGCTGCTTCAGGGGTGCGTAGCGTCTCCGGAGCTCGTCACGCCCGAGGGCTGCCGCTCCCACACGGACAGCACGCAACTTTGCGGCAAGCGCTTCAAGCCAAGTGGGTCCAAGACACCGGTTCAGCGCTCAAAGCCCTCGGACGAAAGTCCATCCGCGAAGGAGCCGCGAGCGACATCCGGCGCTGCGAGTCCGAACAAACCAGGGCCTTCGGCCCCTCGCGTTGCGGTGCCTTCCTACAAGTTAGGAGAAAGCGACGGAGGTCCAGGCCAGTGGGAGAAGGCACCGGTCCGGCCCAAGGGTGTCGGCTATCAGAAGGACGTCACGGGAGCCCCTGAAGGCGTGGAGTACGCAGTCCCGGCGCGGACATCGTCTGGCAAGGTGTTGTTCGACGGTTACAAGGACGGCAAGTTGCTGGACGCCAAGGACTGGGAGCAGTGGCCTCCAGTCAATGCGGAGTTCTGGCAGCAAGGTGTGCTCGCGGATGTCGAAAGGCAACTGAGCGCAGCCCGAGGGACTCCTATCGAGTGGCATTTGCCCAATGAGGACAAAGCGAAAGCGGTGCGGCAATTTTTGGAGAATGAAGGCATCAAGGGAATCGATGTGAAGGTGACACGGAAGAAGTAGCGACTTGGAGGAAACAAGGACTGTGGTCGTCGGAGTGGCCGCATGACGGACAAATTTTATCTGGGGGCCTACTGGCAGCACCGGTCGTGCACGCTGCGCGAGTACATCGCCGGGTGCATGAGGTTCATGACACGGCTGGGGGCGCTTCACCCGGTGTTTCAGGAACTGGTCATGACAGGAAAGGCTCCCGATGCGGGGGTGAGGCTCCTGTCGGACTTGAGCAACCTAGAGGAACTGGTGTTCCAACTCGGTCCTCGAGGCGATGACCTCTTCACTCATGCGAAGCCTGATGGAAGTCCCACACTGGACTCCGAAGGGGGAATTGGCTTCGCGACGAGTTACTCGAACAAAAAGCGCCACGCAGAGGAGCGAGTAGCCGTCAGTATTTCCACAGGCAAGGACTCTCCGTGGCTTACCAACGCCGTGGTCATCGAGATGCCTGAGGGCGTCCGCGAGTTCCGCGAGTACGAGTTCGTGAAGAAGCTCTTGGAGACCACCGTGGAGTGCTGGGAGCCCAGCATGGCCGTGGTGACTTCCCATGCCCTCCGGGAAAAGTTGGGCGGTAAAGGTGGCACCCGGACCATCGGGTGGATGACCTGGTTCAAGGACTCCTCGGTGGCCAAGGCCCTGCCGAAGAGAGCCGAGCGCGAGACACTGGCCGGTGGGGTCCTGGTGACGACGGCGCGTGAGATCATCTCCCCCGAGAACCCCTCCCACGTCGCCACCGCGCTTCAAATCCGCGACACTCTGTTGAAGCGCGGCTTTCTCCAGTGACGCGTGTCCGTCAGCCGACGGGGCTGTACCAGGGCATCGTGCACACCGCGTTACCCTCGGCCCTCCGGGCGTGGAGCGCCTGGTAGATGCGCGACAGCCAGAGGTTGGTCCTGCGGTGAGCCTCCAGCTCCGAGCCGCTCGGCCGCCCCTCCACGAACGCCTCCAGCAGGTCCAGCCGGGCCTGCTCGTTGTGCCCCTGGCGCTGTCCCTCGCGGCCAAATTCGATCTTCTCGAAGCAGGTGCCTCCCACCACGTCCGCGTTGCGGAACACGTAGACGTCGAAGTGGTCCAGGTGTCCTGGGCCATACGGTAGCTGAGCCCTCCGGTCCCGCACCTCGTAGGCCTGGTAGGAGTGCACCTGGAGGTTGAGTAGCGGCCCCACCTGCAGGTTCAGCCGCTCATGCCGCACCCGGCCGGCCCCTTTATAGGGATCCTCGGGCGGGGCCGGTGACGCCCGGCGCGAGAAGGAGTTCTGCAACAGCTGCAGCGAGACCAGCGTCCGGGTGTGTCCCTCGTTGAGGACACGTCCCATGAGCGTCAGGTCCATCTCCCCATGACCCTCGACGGAGGCCACCGGGGTGGGCGCCTTCCCCGCACCGAACAGGCGCTCGTAGCTGCCCGTCATCAACGCCAGAAAGTCACTGGGCTGAAAGGTCTGCGCCTGGAACTCCAGCAGGCTGGGCACGGTGGGCCGCAGCCGATCGTTTCCCTCCAGCAGCCAGGAGCACAGGTCCACGAAGTGGTAGCCCGAGTGCAGCAGCTTGCCGGTGCGGTACTTGTAAGCGTGGTGCTCGCGGTTCCACTCGTCCGGCATCACCCACATCCCGTCCGCGTGCGAGCTGTCCACCGCCGAGATCGGCACTCCGAACTCCGGCAGGAAGCCCTCCAGGTAGCGCTTGATGAAGGTGTAGCCCGGATGCACCCGGCGCTGAGCCTGCACCACCAGGCGCGCGGACGAGGCGGCCTGGGCCCGGGCGATCTCCTCGAAGTCACTCCAGAGCGCCTGGGCCACCTCAGCCGAGGTGTTCGCCGAAGCCGGAGCGGTGATGGGCTTGTCGAGCAGCACGTGGACGCCCTGGGCCAGCGCCCACATCACGTAGGCCTTGTGCGCGCGGGGCTCGGTGGAAATCACCACCCCGTCCAACTTCCCAGCGGCTCTCAGCGCGGTGAGCTGAGCAGCGATCTCCTCTGGGAGACGATCGGGCTGGGGGCACGGCTCCGTCAGGAGGAGCTGGGCAGGAGGCACCTGCTGCTGCCCGAGGAAGCTTCGCACCGCGGCGGCGTTGTCCCGCAGATCCACCACCGCGCTGATGCTCAGGCGCCCCTGGAGCGCCGCCGACGCGAGCCACGGGTAATAGACACGCCGGGCATGCCAGCCCAGGCCGATCAGCGCCACGTGGCGAATGGGCTCGCGGGAAGGGCTCACACCAGGAACCTGCGCAGATCGCCGAAGAACCGCAGACGCTCACGGTCCACGGGGCCTTCGCCCACGGCTTCGAGGAAGCGCTCCGCCCAGGGCTCTCCCAGGTTGTGCCGCACCGACCAGTGGGCCAATGCCAGATCCCAGTACCGGTCCCCCAGGCCCGCCCCCGACAGATCCAGGGTGCCGATGAACGCGCCGCGCTCATCCACCCGGAAGTTGGGCAGGCATGGATCGCCGTGGATCAGCACGCGCGGCGCCTCGGCAAGCTGCTGGG
The DNA here is from genome assembly GCA_036389955.1 of Myxococcaceae bacterium. Taxonomy (GTDB): domain Bacteria; phylum Myxococcota; class Myxococcia; order Myxococcales; family Myxococcaceae; genus DATHBR01. Next base: position 2,198 of record DASVVJ010000116.1, on the reverse strand, counting down.
AGACGCGCTCCAAGCGCACCAGCTCCTGGGCCAGCTCGGCGCTGGTGCTCAGGGCCAGGCCATACTTCGGGGTGAAGTTCCGCAGTGGAACCTCGCCCCGGATCAGGCGCTCCCGGGCACGCCGCAACAGCGCCGCCACCGGCTCCTCGGCCAGCGGCTCCGTCACTGCCGCCGCGTGGAATCGCCTCAGCACCCGGGCGAGGTCCTGTACCAAGGCCTCGCGATCCGCGTCTCCGGTGAGCGCCTGGGCGGCACGTTTGGCGGAGAGACCGGGCAGCTCCTCGGTGAGCAGGGCGGCCACGTCGCCGCCCAGGGTGAACAGGCCCCGGAAGACAGGCACACGCAGCCCGAGCCGCTGAGCGCTCTCGGACTGGAGAAACGAGGCCTCGCGGCTCAGCGGTGCGCCCCAGGGCGGCGTCAGCTTGAGGTAGAGCGCTGGAAGAGCAGGGCGCTGGTAGCGGAACACCAGGGAGTCCGGGCGGGAGGCGAGATTCACTCCGTCGCAGGAAGCCCCCGCCAGCAGCTCGCTCAAGGCGGGCGGAAACAGAGCCGTGGCCTCCGCGTGAAGCCTCCGGGAGAGCGCCTGGAGGATGGCGCGCGTCACCACTTCGGGCGAGCCATTGGCATCCACCTCCTCCACCAGCCCCCGCTTGGCGTAGTGCTCCAACAGCGGCACCGTGTCCCGCTCCCAGTCCACCAACCGGGCGCGCACGGACTCCGGCGAATCCTCGGGGCGCTGAAGCGTGCCCTCCACCTGGCTCGCTGGCGCGTGCCGCGGATGAAACGGCTGTCCCGTCACAGGGTCGATCGTCCGCCCCCCCAGCCGTTCCTCCCGCGCGTGCTCGTCCACCCGCAGGTGCACGGCGGTCAGCATCCTCCAGCGGGCACCCTCCAGGAAGTTGGCCTGGGATCGCAGGCGGGGAAAGCCATCGATCAGCACTCCTCGCGAGCGGCCCACGCTCTGGAGCTGCCGCTCCACCACCTCCAGGCTCAGCGCGTCCGGCAACCACCCGGCGGGGCGCCGCTGCCCGCCCGTGGCTCCGAAGGCCGCGTCCTGCAGCGCCGTGCGCTTGCGGCGGTACTCTTGTATGCGTGCTCCCAGCCCGGTGGACTCGGCCAGCTCACGGCGGACGCCGTGCCCGAAGTCGATGCCGGTGAACCCCAGTGCCTCGGAGACGCGGCGCAGTTGCGTGCTCTTGCCCGCCCCAGGAGGCCCCAGCAGCACCACGCCCCGGTGGAAGTCCGCGCCGAGCCCGAAGAGCGTGGCGCTGGCGGGCGCGGGATCGCGCTCGTAGAAGACATCCGTGCGGATGATGTACTTGGGCCGCCGGCACCTCACTGGCGCCAGCCCCGAGTGGCGCGGGCTCAGCGGTCCGAAGTGATGGAACACCAGCGCGGTCCCGGCCACGGGGCGGACGTGGACCTCCTGGGCATCCTGGTCTCCGGGCAGCATGTGGTCGCGCGTCTGCCCCCCGGGAAAGAAGACGGTGTCTCCCTCTTCGAAGTCCTCGTTGAGGTAGATGATGACGCTCAGCAGCGAGCGGCAGTCCCGGCCCAGCTCGTAGCCGGTGTCGAAGTGCGGGAAGAACTCCTCTCCCTCGCTGTAGCGGTTCATCCTCCAGCGCTCGTTGGTGGGGCTGCGGCCCTCCACCAGCCGCCAGGGGCCCGCCGCGCTCACGTCGATGGCCTCCAGGTGCGGACGCATGCGCCGGGTGAGCGTGGCGGCCAGCTCCGGGTGCGCCTCGTAGAGCAGCCGGGTGTTCGTCCGGATGGCGGGCCCGGAACGGCGGCTCTTCTTCGGTGCATAGCCGAGCGCCTCGGTGGCCGCGATGAGCTGCTCACACTCGCCGCGCGAGAGCACGGGGGACAGCAGGTACGCTCCGGCCACTCCCTCCACCGGCTGGAGCGAGCAGCTCCGGTCCGTCAGGCCTGGATCGAACTCGACCGGACACTGCTCGGTCGTGCGTAGCAGGGGAGAGACAGCCATACCTTCGAACTTTAACCGCTTATGATGACGCGCTGGATTCCCCACCTCCTCCCAAGGTCCCTTGAGCTTCTTCGGCGAGCTGTACCTGCGAAGCACGCTGCCGTTCATCTCCGACGAGGTGACCGCGCGGGAGGTGGCCTACCTCTCGCGCGTCTTCGAGCCGCTCTCCGTGCCGGGGCCCGTGGTGGACCTCGGCTGTGGGCACGGGCGC
>DASVVJ010000115.1:0-5980 GCA_036389955.1 Myxococcaceae bacterium | reverse complement strand
GGGCAGCACGTCCTCCCACAGGGTGAGGATGCGCTCCTGCGGGTAGTGGTAGCCCACCTTGTTGAAGACGACGTCCAACTGGATGTTGGCGCCCTTGTAGACGCGGGGATTCGTCGCGCCGAACTGCACGTTGCCCGTGATGGAGGTGCCTCCCACTCCATCGAAGAAGCGGGGCCCCACGCCGGCCACGACGCGGTTGCCAACGTCGTCCCCGCAGGGCTCGAAGAACGGCGCGCTGGGCATGGGGGGCAGGCCGTTGGTGACGAAGCCGGAGGCCCGGGTGCTGCCATTGCGCAGCAGCGTGGTGCTGGGGTGGACGCGCCGGGAGTGGAAGGCCATGGCCGTCTGCTCCACGTCGGTGCCCTCCTCGGGGAAGTAGACCGGCTTGGCCCGGAGCACGACCTTGGTGAAGTCCAGGCGGGTGAGGCGGGACTCGGCCTTGCCCCCCGCGGCCATGCCCTCCAGCGCATGGCGTGGCAGGCCCCCGGTGAACCCGCCCGCGTTGGCGACCAGGTCCGTGCGGCCCCCGAACAGAGGGTTGGTGCCGGCCTGGAGCGCTGACGCCTCCGTCTCCGAGAGCATGTCCAGCGGCGGGGTGGTGGCCCGCTGCCCCACGATGTTCTCGATGCCGCCAATCCAGAACGGGAAGCCCGGGTTGACGGTCCGATCGAGTACCCGGGCATTGCTGCCCACCGGCACCCGCTCCCTGGGCATGAGGGGGTGGAAGCTGGAGGCCATGGTGGTGTTCGGGTTGGCTACCACCTCGACACGCCCAGGCATGGGGGCCATGGGCTTGCCGGGCAGTGGCACCAGCCCGGGGATGGGCGTACCCGCGACGATCTCTCCGTCCGGCAGGGCCCGGGCTTTCGCCGCGGGGGTGCCATCCTGCAGCCCGAAGCGCGTGGAGTGGAAGGCGGCGCCGCTGGCCTGCAGCCGCGTGCCCACCTCGAACGTGTCGTGGATGCGCATCAGCTGCCACATGCCCTGGGCGAAATGGGGGTAGAAGTGGCAGTGGAAGATGGCGTCGCCCGCGCTGCGGTTGCGGTTGCCCGAGCCGCCGAAGCTCAGCTCGTACGTGTAGCCCGAGCCCGGCCCGATGCCCTGGGCGTCGATGTAGTTCGAGTTGTCGTCGTTGGGGTTGAACAACCACTGGTGGTTGTGCAGGTGGAAGACGTGGTGCTCCTTGCCCACGTGGAGGTTGCGGAACTTCACGAAGTCGTTGAGGTAGCTGTGCTGGACATTGCTGGGATCGTCCGGGAAGAACGCCCGGGTGGCCTTGGGCCCAATGGAGCCCGGAGGTGGAACCGCCCCCGGGGCCAGGAACTCCAGCCCCATGTTGGCTGGCACGTCCACCAGCATCGCCGGGTCTCCCACCGTGAAGGAGCTGAGGAAGAACTCCTCGAAGGCGCAGTCGATGCAGTCGTGCATCGGCCCCACGCCCAGCCGGTTGGAGATGACCTCCGAGCCGATGCCCGCCGAGCCATAGTTGATCATGAAGGCGTCGCGCACGCCCTCCAGCGTGTAGCTGAACACCGGATCCTCGAAGTAGCCGGGGAAGGCATCGGCCGCGGCCACCTCGTCATGGAACAGGACGGTGAATTCGCGGAAGGGCTCCAGCCGGTTGGGCAGGCTGGGGTTGCGCCGGCCCACGCTCTCCAGGGGGTAGGTGCTCGGAGCAAAGGCGCCATCGGCCTGGGGCCCCACGATGATGGCGGAGATGTCCGAGTGGACCAGCTCCCCGCCCTCCGCCACCATGTTGAGAATGGGCAGCCCACTCTTGCCCTCGCTGGCCCACGGCTCGGTGCTGGGGTAGACGGCCTCGTAGTTGATGATGGGCTGGCCGGTGGGACTGGTGCCAGAGGTGGCCAGGCGCAGCTCCTCCTCCGTCACCTGGCTGCGGTAGAAGCTGGCGCCCCGGGGCTGGACGTTGATGGCGGCGAACAGGCCGTTGGCGCCGTTGCCATACGAGCCCTCGCCGCCAAACGTGGCTCCGTCGCTCACCACCAGGAAGGTGCCCTCCTGGGGGGCGAACAGGTTGTAAGTGGCGGACTGGCCCGGGGCGATGAGGCTGTTGGGATTACGCCCGGCGAAGGTGCTCGAGTCGGTGATGCTGGTGACGAGCTGCAGGCCGCCCGGAACGGTGAAGCCCACGAACCGGTCGGCCACCTGATCATTGAGCGGCAGCCGGAAGTGCAGTCCGTTGAGGGAGAGGGGGGGCGAGCGTGGGTTGGCGGCGGGCGTGAGCAGGTTGGTGAGGCGTACCGCCAGGCAGTCCCCCGCGGCGGCGCGTAGCACCAGAGGCCGTGGGCGCTTGTCCGGGCGCAGGGCCACCCGGCCCGCCGCCGCCGCGCCACCCCGATTCAAGGGCAGGCCCGTGTCCAGATTGATGACGTCCCGGCTCAGTGCGTAGATGGTGCCGTTGACGTTCTGCGCACCCAGGCGGTTGAACATCAACGGCTGGTCCAGCACCACCACCTGGGCCCAGAGCGAGCGCGCGCACGTGGGAGTGAGCTGGGCCTCGGACTGTGGCTGCCAGGGCGTGGGCAGCGCGAGTGAGTCCTCGGGCTGCTCTGGCCGCAGAAGTCCTACGCCCAGCACGAATGCACAGAGGGCCATTACGACCAGAAGCCGTCTCACGGGACCTACTTTCGGCTGAGGAGAGCAATGCGCAGCGGAAAGCCACGGGACGGCCACCCGTCCCAGGGCATGGAGCGCTTGTACCCGCCTCGACGTGCAGGGGATATCGCCCTACCGCCAGGCACTCCTGTCGCTTTCCGGACCCGAGAATGAGCCCGGCGGAGCGGTGCGCTGATGGGCGGGCGCTCTACCTCCCGAGAGGCAGAGCGGGGCTCACGCGGCGCGCAGGTAGAGGCGGATCTCGTTGGGCAGCTGCTCGCGGGCGGCGGCGTCGGTGGCGGCCGGGCCCAGCTTCAGCTTCTTGTCCTCCTCGACGAGGTACTTCTGGTCGAGCAGGTACGCCACGGCGTTCTCCAGCGTCGTCTTGGCCAGGGACTCGGCGGCACCGATGCGGCCCGCGTGGAACTCGGCGCGGCCAATCTCCAGAGCGAGCTTGATGAACGTCTTGCGGTCGGTGGCGGTGCCCGCGGCCACGTCCTTCAGCGTCAGCGCGGCCAGCAGGTAGGACTCCAGGTAGTCGCGCATCAGGTCCGCGAGGAACTCCAGCTCCGGCCGGGCGTGGGGCTCGGGGGCGACCTGGAGCGTGTCTCCGGACTTGAGCACCAGGCCCATGCGCACCAGGGTCTCCACCGTCTCGGCGAAGATGGTGTCGAAGGTGGTGCCCACCCGGTAGATGAACTCCACCTTGAAGAGGCGCGAGAGGAACAGCGCGCGGGACTTCGCCACCTCGTAGGAGACCGGGGAGCCCGCCAGCAGCGCATTGGCCACCAGGCTGCGCGGCGCCACCAGGTTCATCAGGGTGTTCTTGTAGAAGGACAGCTCGCCGCGGCGCTCGTCCTCGGGCTGGTAGATGAACTCACCGCGCGCCTGCTGGGTGCGGATCATCCCATCGGCCCGGAACGTCTGAATGGCGTCACGGATGGCGCCGATCGTCTCGGGATCGCTCGGGGCGTTCTGCAGCGTCTTGGAGAGCGGGGTGCGCTCCTCCTCGGCGATGCGGCGCAGCAGGGTGATGCGGTCGGCTAGCTCGCGCTGCGTAATGCCGCGGCGGCGGTGGGCCAGCAGAGAGGCGCTCACCAGGGCGTGCGGCGTCACGGTGGACACCTTGCTGATGCCGTACATGACGCGGTTGCCGAGCGCGCGCACCAGGCCCTTCTTCTGCTCGTCCGTGACGGGCTCGCCCGGGGTGAGCCCACGGCTCTTCATCAGATCCACCAGGGACAGGGGCTCGTCGAAGGTCAGGTGGATGCGGCCGTAGCGCGCCGCCAGCACCTTCGGCGTGCTCAACAGGGCCTTGATGTCCTCGGCCTTCTTCTCACCGCCGGCCAGCTCCTTCGAGTAGCTGCCGGACTCGACCACCTTCTCGTAGTCGATGGAGACGGGCACGAAGAGCAGATCGTTCCGGGCGCCCTCGAGCACGGCCTCCACCTGCCAGGTAAACATGCCCAGCTTGGGAGGCAGCAGCTTGCCGGTACGGGAGCGGCCGCCCTCGGGGAAGAACTCCTGGTGCACGCCGTCGTGGACGAGCTTGCGCACGTAGGCCTGGAAGGACTCGGCGTAGATGGGGTCGCCCTTGAAGGAGCGCCGCAGGAAGAACGCGCCGCAGCGCCGCAGGAAGGGCCCCAGCGGGAAGAAGGACAGGTTGGCGCCGGCGGCCACCAGGGGCACCGCGTAGCCCCGGTTCCAGAGCACCCAGCTCATCACCAGGTAGTCCACGTGGCTCTTGTGCGAGGGGCACAGGACGATGGGAGCCTTGCCGGCGTTCTTGAGCGCGCGGTGGAGCCCCGCCTCATCCACTTCGATGCCGTCGTAGATGCGCTGGAAGACCCAGTCCAGCAGGGGCGCGGCGAAGGCGAGCATCGTCGGGCTGGGACGCGCGGCGATGGCGGCGAGGTTGCGGCGTGCCTCGCGGTAGACGCTCTCGGGACGGCGGCTCACCGAGGCGGCGTGGGCATCCAGCGCCTTGCGCAGCTGCCGGTCGCGCATCGTCTCGTCCATCAGCCGCTCGGGTGGCTTGAGCGGGGGGCCGAAGACGGCGCGCGTTTCACGGGTGAGGTGGTGGTGCAGGGTGCTGCGCACCTTGCGGGCAATCACCTCGTCGGAGTCCTGGGGGTTCTCCTCGATGAAGCGGCGCAGATCGATGGGATCGCCCACGCGGAACTGGGCGCGGCGGTAGTTGCGGAAGAAGGCCAGCATCGAGTGCAGGAAGCCCGGGGCCTCGGGGCTGCCGAACACGATGTCCATGATGCCGGGCTTGATGCGCGCGGTGCGCTTCTCCCAGACGAACAGCTCGGGCACCAGGTAGACGGTGCGGTCGCCCTTTCGCGCCATGGCCACCAGGGCGGGGAAGGGGTTCTCCTCGATGTCCTTGCCCGAGGCGCTCATCAGCGCCGTCTTCTTCAGGAAGATGAGCCCGCTGCCGTTCTGGCGCCGGGCGAAGGTGAAGCGCACATCGAAGTCCGCGCGCTGCAGCGTCTTGGTCCACGGCTTGGTGAACCAGGGGCGCAGGTTCACCACGGCGCGGATGGGCGGCAGGGCGCGGCGCACCATGGCCCAGGCGATGTAGAGGAAGTTGATCCACGCGGTGCTGCGCATGACGTGGACCACGAAGCCCTTGTCATGCAGCGTGCGCAGCTCCTCCTCGGCCTCTGGAGGAAAGTGCACCCCGTCGAAGTAGCGAGCCCCTAGCCACCGGGAAATCGGTCCAAACTCTTCCTTCAGCAAGGCCGCCTCCTGGTTCGAGTTCCGAGCCACGGCACTGTCCACGGGGGAGCTCCTGGGTGGCTACATGTTCTCCGGCGTGGGAATACCCAGCAGCGTAAGCCCCGCGGCCAGGGTAATCCGGGTGGCGTCCGTCAGCGCCAACCGGGCGGCGCTCAGGGCCGCGTTGCCCTCGACGAGGATGCGCTTGTCGCGCTCCTGGTTGCCCAGGGTGAAGTAGCGGCTGAACGCGGCGGCCAGGTCCAGCAGCAGGCGCGCCACCAGGCTCGGCTCGTACTGCTCGGCGGCCTCGCGCACCACGTCCGGCAGCCGGGCGATGACGCGCAGCAGGGCCTGCTCCTCGGGCAGGGTGAGCAGCGACGCGTCATAGCTGGCCGGAGCGCCGCCACCCTTGCGCAGCACGTTGCAGGTTCGCGCGTGGGCGTACTGGAGGTACGGCCCGGTGTGGCCCTCGAAGCTGATCACCTCGTCCCAGTCGAAGGCGTAGTCGCTGGTGCGCTTGTGCTTCAGGTCTCCGAAGACGATGGAGCCCAGGCCGATCTGCTCCGAGAGCGCCTCGGGATCCTCCGTCTGGATGCGGCCCTCGGCGAGGTTCTCCTGCACCTTGGCCTGAGCGAGCGCT
>DASVVJ010000114.1:0-6039 GCA_036389955.1 Myxococcaceae bacterium | reverse complement strand
TTCACCAGGAGGCCCGACAGGCCGAGGATGTCCGGCTGGTGCTCGCGCACCGCCTGCACCAGCTGCTCGGGCGGCACCTTGATGCCCAGGTTCACCACGTGGAAGCCGTTGTTGGCGAGGATGATCTCCACCAGGTTCTTGCCGATGTCGTGCACATCGCCCTTCACCGTGGCGAGCACCACCTTGCCGCGCGCGGCCGCCTGGGCCTTGCTCATGCGCGGCTCCAGGTGCGTCACCGCCGCCTTCATGGACTCGGCGCTCTGCAGCACCTCGGCGACGATGAGTTCGTTGGCGCCGAAGAGCCGGCCCACCTCGTCCATGCCCTTCATCAACGGCCCGTTGATGATCTCCAGCGGGGTGTACTTCTCCAGCGCCTGGTCCAGGTCCGTGAACAGGCCGTCGCGGGTGCCCTCGATGATGTAGCGCTGCAGCCGCTCCTCCAGCGGCAGCGAGCTGACGGCGGCCTTCTGCGGCTTGCGCTCGCGGAAAGCCGCCGCGAACGGCGTCACCGGATCCGTGCCCCGGTTGTAGAGCAGGTCCTCGGAGAGCTTGCGCTCCTCGGCGGGCAGCGACGGGTAGCGCTCGAGCTTCTCCGAGTTGACGAGCGCCATGTCCAGGCCCGCCTGCACGCAGTGGTACAGAAACACGGAGTTGAGCACCTCGCGGCCCGCCGTGGGCAGGCCGAAGGACACATTCGAGATGCCCAGCACCGTCTTGCACCGCGGGAAGCGCTGCTTGATGAGGCGCACGCCCTCGATGGTCTCCACCCCGCTGCCGGTGTACTGCGCGTCGCCCGAGGCGCACGGGAACACCAGCGGATCGAAGTACAGGTCCTCGGCCCGCATGCCGTACTTCTTCGTCAGCAGCTCGAAGGAGCGCTCGGCCACCTCCAGCTTGCGCTGCCGGGTGACGGCCATGCCCTTCTCGTCGATGCAGCCCACTACCAGCGCCGCGCCGAACCGGCGCGCCAGCGGCACCACCTTCTCGAAGCGCTCCTCGCCGTCCTCCAGGTTCACCGAGTTGATGATCGCCTTGCCCTGGCTGTAGGTGAGCGCCATCTCGATGACCTTCTCGTCCGTGGAGTCGATCATCAACGGCACGCGCACCTTCTTGATGACCACCTCCAGGAAGCGGCGCATATCCTCCAGCTCGTCCCGGTCGGGGTTGGCCAGGCACACGTCGATGACCTGGGCGCCGCGCTTCACCTGGGCACGGGCGATCTCCGAGGCGTCATCGAAGGCCCCGGCGACGATGAGCTCCTTGAACTTCTTGCTGCCGATGACGTTGGTGCGCTCGCCCACGATGATGGGGCGCAGCTCGTCCGTCACCTCCAGGAAGTCCACACCGGACAACGTGGAGCGCGGGCGCGGCGTGGCCCGGCGGGGCGTCAGCCCCTTCACCGCGTCGGCAATGGCGCGGATGTGGCCCATGTTCGTGCCACAACAGCCGCCCACCACATTGAGCCAGCCCTGCTCACAGAAGCGCTTGAGCGAGCGGGCGAGCATCTCCGGTGACTCCAGGTAGTGCCCGTTCTCGTCCGGCAAGCCCGCGTTGGGCACACAGGACACCGGCACCAGGCACTGGCCCGCCAGCGAGCGCAGGTGGTCGGTCATGAACTCCGGGCCGGTGGCGCAGTTGAGCCCCAGGTAGAGCAGTTCCACGTGCTCCAGCGACGCGGCGAGGCTCTCCACCGACTGGCCCGCCAGCATCGTCCCCATCGGCTCGATGGTGCCGGACACCGCCACCGGCAGCGAGTAACCCAGCTTGCGGAACGCGCGCTCGGCTCCCAGCAGCGCCGCCTTGATGTTGCGCGTGTCCTGGCACGTCTCGATGAGCAGATAGTCCGAGCCTCCGATGGCCAGGCCTTCCACCTGCACCGCGAAGTTGTCCACCAGCTCTTCGAAGGTGATGCCGCCCGTCACCGAGATGGCCTTGGTGGTGGGGCCAATGGAGCCCGCCACCCAGCGCATCCGCCCATCCTTCGCCTCGGCCGCCTCGGCCGCCTTGCGCGCCACGCGCGAGGCCGCCGCGTTGATCTCCACCGCCTTGTGGCCCAGGCCGAACTCGGCGAGCACCACCGGCGTGCCACCGAAGCTGTCCGTCTCCGTCACATCCGCGCCCGCGGCGAAGTAGTTGGCGTGGATGCGCTCGATGACGTCTGGGCGGGTGAGCACCAGGTGCTCGTTACAGCCCTCGTACTCGGCGCCGCCGAAGTCCGCTGCCTTGAGGTTCTCGTTCTGGATGAGCGTGCCCATGGCACCGTCGAGCACCAGGATGCGCTCGCGCATCGCGGCACGCAGAGCCTCGACGCGGCGGCCATTCACACCAGGGGGCGGCGGCAGGGGGGCGGGCAGGTGACTCATGCGGGTTTGACTCCGGTGAGAAGAAAGACGCGGAAGGGGCTGGCCCCATCGCGCGCGTGGGTCTCTCGGGTGATGGACTGGAAACCGGCCGTTTGCAGCGCGGCTTCGAGGAACTCAGGTGCGAAGCCCAGGTGCTTGTGTCCCAGCCGTTCGAGCACCCAGCGCTCGTCGTGAAGCATCAGCTCCAGCACCACCAGCCGGCCGCCGGGCTTGAGCAGCCGGGCCGCCTCGGCCAGCACCGACGCCGGGGACTCCACGTGGTGCAGGCTCTGGGAGATGACGACGAGGTCCCGCTCTCCGCCCGGCAGCGACAGGCGGTGCAGGTCCTCGCACAGAAAGTGGATGTTGGTGAAACCGTCGCGGGCGGCGCGCTCCTTCGCCTGCTCGAGCGCCTGCGCGTTCTGATCGATGGCCCACACGCGGCGGGCCCAGCGCGCCATCGCCACGGACAGGGTGCCGCTGCCGCAGCCGAAGTCCGCCACATCCAGCGGCGGCAGCAGCGAGGCGAGCGCCCCGGCCCACAGGAACCACGACTGGCCGGGCTCCAGCAGCCGCTCGTTGAGCGCCTGGCGATCCTCTCGGGCGCGCAGCAAGTCCTTCAGCCGCGCCGAGTCGCCGCTCTCATCCTCGGCTTCCTGGGCCAGACGGATGAGCGGCCAGCGCGCGTCCGTCGGCTCCAGGGCGAGCGAGTAATAGCTGTAGCCCGCCTGCCGTTCCTCGCGGATGAGCCCCAGCCCCTTGAGCTTGCCCAGGTGGTGCGAGACGGACGACTGCGCCACGCCCACCAGAGACACCAGCTCCGTCACGTTCAGCGGAGCCTGCGTCACCAGCCGCAGGATCCGCAGCCGTGTCGCGTCACCCAGGACGCGAAAGGACTGGGAGAGAACATCCATATCGTCGCATCAACATATGTCGATTCCCCCTTCGTTTTCCAAGGGTTTTCGCGACGCATCGCGTTGCCCTGACTCCACTCACGGCATCAGTGAACACCCGGTCCCCATCCGTGGGATTGGCGCTGGAGATAGCCAGGTTGCCGCCGCTGGTGGGTATACCACCCCACGAGGTAGGGTGCGCGGCTGCCAACTTCCCCCGAGGCTTTGTCATGGCCACCTCCGAGGTGCAGGCCCCCGATGCCGGCACGCTGATTGGCCCCTGGCGCATTCTGGAGCGCATGGGGAGCGGCAGCTTCGGCATTGTCTACAGCGTGTGCCTGGCCGAGGAGCCTGCGGCGGGCGAGTACGCGCTGAAGCTGGCGCGCCAGGCAGGAGACTTGCGCTTCGAGCGAGAGGGCGAGCTGCTCTCGCGTATCCGCCACCCGCACGTGCCAGGCCTGAGGGAGCGTGGCGTCTGGCAGGGCAGCCACCGCGGGTGGTACCCCTACCTCGTCATGCAGTGGGTGGAGGGCCTGCCGCTCTACCTCTGGGCGAAGCAGCGCGGCATCACCTCTCGCCACGCCCTGCGGGTGCTGGGGCAGGTGGCGCGAGCGCTGGAGGCCACGCACCGGCACGGAGTGCACCGGGATGTGAAGGGCGACAACGTGCTCGTCACATCCGACGGGGACGCGGTGCTGGTGGACTTCGGCTGCTGCTGGTACCAGGGCGCTCGCCCTCTCACCGTGGGAGTGTTGCCACCCGGCACGCGGCCCTACCGCTCCCCGCAGGCGCTGCGCCATGAGCGGGAGGGCAACCCAGCGGAGCGTTACCTGGGCACCCCGGCGGACGATGTGTACGCCCTGGGCGTCACGGCCTACCACCTGGTGACGGGCACCTACCCGCCCCATGGCTCCGAGGACGCGCCGCGCCTCTTGCTTCCAAGCGAGTTGGCCACCGTGGCTCCGGAACTGGAGGCCCTCATCCTCCGCATGCTCAGCGAGTATCCTTCGGTACGCGGCACCGCGGGCCAACTCGCCGAGGCCCTCGAGCGGGCGGCGAAGAGCGCCGGGCCCTTGGCGGATGAGCCGGTGCGGCCCTCGCGCTCCATGCTGCCCACCGAGCGTGCCTCACGCCCAGGCCCCACGCGCTGGCACCTGGCGAGCCAGGCTTTGCGCAGGCACTCGAAGCTTCTGGCCGTGGCTGGCACCCTCGCCGCCGGTGTGCTGGCCGCCGTGCTGCTGCTGACTGACCTAGAAGGCACCCACGAAGCGGAGCCCGTGCCACTCGCGGCCGTTGAAGCGGAAGAGCAGGAGGAGCCAGGCATGGGCGAGAAGGCCGTGGGCCTGGCAGACGGTGGCGTTGATGAGGTGCTCTCTTCAGCGGAGCAAGCTCCCGCCTACGGCGTGCCCAACAGTGTGCTGGGCTCATCAGCGCTCAAGAAGCCTGTCCCTGGGCAGCGCAAGGCACCGTGCGAGACTCGGCTCCAGCGGGCAATCATCGGATTCTGCTGGTGGCTGCTTGATGAACGGCCTCCCTGTGGCAAGGGTGCGTATGAGCACGAAGAGAGGTGCTATGTGCCTGTCGTCGAGAACGGCCGCCAGCCGACCTCCGAGGAACCCTGAACGTGCGGCGGGTGGGCCCTCTCAGTGCTGGCCGGTTGGGAAGCGGTACCGCTCGGCCTCGCGGTACAGCTGAGTGAGCGAGTAGTCCAGCAGCGACTGCCGGGTTTGCAGGTAGCGGTGGGCACGCAGGAAGGGCAGCCATACGCGCTGGCCCACCTGCACCTGAGCCTCCTGCACGTTTTTCCGCGGCAGCCACTGCCCCCCCAAGCGGCGCACCAGCACTTCACCCAGGTAAGCGCCCGCCGCCGGTACAGCCAGCGCGTCAATCGCGGCGCGCTCGAATACCCGGGGGAACTCCTCGCTCCAGAAGTAGTAGTCCACGTCGGTGAGGGATTCGGGTGTCTCGTCGAAGACGGAGGGCGCCTTGGAGTGCAGCAGCGCCACCAGGTGCTCGGCCAGCGCGGCATACGAGGCGCGCGCCTGATCGGGATCCGGAACGTCCACCGGCAGGGAGGCCTCGGCCGGCAACCATTCGTCCGGTACAGGCGGGCGGTAGGCGTTGAACTCGGCGATTCTCCGCTGGCGCTCGCTCACGGCGGAATGGTCCACCATACGGGCTAGCAGCGGGGCGACGTCCGGGTGGAAACGAGGCTCGACAGGGGCAAGCGCAGCGGAGCGCTCACGAAGCGTTGCGAGGACCGCGTCGAAACCGAGCTCCGGACGCAGGTGAACAAGGGCACGGGCCTGCGCCACGCGTGCGGGCTCCGATGCGAAGTCCGCGGCGGTGGGCCAGGTGAGCAGGAGGATGGAGCCGTTGGGAAGCTCTTCCACCCGGTACGCGGGGGTGGAGAGCACGCGCTCACGGCCCAGCTTCTCTACCAGCCGGGGGCCGAACACGTTGAGCCAGCACAGTTGGTAAACGTTGTCATACCCGTCTCTGAGCGAGACTTCTTCGTCACGGCCGTAGTAGGGCGACCCCGCAAGTTCTTCGTCTGCTTCGCTATGTGCCCTGGCCTCGGGCGCCGGGTAACGCGAAACCCACGCGCGCACGAGATCCACGAAGGAGCGGCAGCGCTCCTCCTGCGCGAAGAAGGAGAGGGGCTGAACCTCAAGGGAGACGTCAATCTCGTGGTAGCGGTCCGTGAGCCAGAGGTCGACGACGAGCGAGATGGCGGGTGACGCCGTCCGGTAGAGTCCGATCATCGAACCGGACTCTCTGCGCCGTTCCCTGAGTGCCTTGAA
>DASVVJ010000113.1:0-3224 GCA_036389955.1 Myxococcaceae bacterium | reverse complement strand
CCCGGAAGTTGGCCAGCCCCGTCAGCGCGTCCGTCTGCGCCAGAATCTGCAGGCGCCGCTGCTGCTCGCTCTGCCGCAGCGCCCGGTCGATTCGCGCCAGCCGCTCGCGCGCGCTGGCCGGCTTGTGGATGAAGTCCACCGCGCCCATGTCCAGGCACCGCTCCAGCGTGGCCTCGTCCGCGTCGCCCGTCAGGAAGATGACCGGCACCAGGTCCGTGCGTACATCCGACTGGAGCGTCTCCAGCACCCCCAGCCCATCCCCGCTGGGAAGGAAGCGATCCAGCAGAATCAGGTCTGGGCGGTGCTCGCGCGCCAGCTCGAGGCCCGCCTGAGCGTCGCCCGCCAGCAGTACTTCGAATCGTGCCACGAGCAAATCCGAGAGACTCTCTCGGACTCCCGCATCGTCCTCGATGATGAGGATGATGGCCCGTTCACTCCCACGGCGCCGTTCCATGCAACGCTCCGCTGCGCACGCCTGCCCCGAAATGACAGGCCGAAGATCTCGAGCGCCACGCCCTTGTGAGTGCTCCTCACGCCCTTGCGCCCCGCGCGCGTCCGCCGCCGCCACCCGAAACCACGAGCACCCTTCGACCTCCGCAACCTTCACCCGAGACCTCCGGCTGCCAAGTCTGTCCGTTCGTTTTTTCCAGTGGATCCCACCGGAGGCGTGGCGGACAGGGGAGCAAGCTGCGTGCCCCCGGGGGAAACCTGGCGGGCCGGAGTGTTTTCAGGCGGTTGCGCTACCTTCCGTGGAATCCCGTCTTACTCGGACGGAAAGGGTTCCAGCGCGGCAACTCGCGTTCCGGTAGGAATTCCCGTGTTCCGTCGAACGGATGCCGGACAGAAGTCGGGCGCTAGCGTCGATTAATGAACTGCACCCGCCGGCCGCCGCCCCCACCGCCCATGGTGGGGTTGGGCGGCTGCTCGAGCCCGAACTGCCACCAGGTGGGCTCGTAGGGCTTCATCTTCAAGCGCTTGTCGTTCTGCAACTGGGTGAGGCTGCCCTTGAGCTTCTCGTCCGACGGGTTGATCTGCACCGCGCGGGCGAGCACCTGCAGCGCCTTGTCCTTCTCTTTGATCTGCAGCAGACACCAGGCGTAGGCGGCCCAGACCACGGACTCCTTCTTGCCCGTCTTCACGGCGGCCTCGAAGGCGCCCGTCATGGCGGTGAAGTCCTTGCGCTGGTAGTGAAGGGCGCCCTCCATGGCCTTGGCCATGTAGTTGCGGGGGCTGGCCTTGGCCAGGTGGGGTTTGGCGCCGTCCAGGTCCTTGGCCATGTACTTGAGCATGCCAATCTGGGCGTGGATTTCGGGGCCCACCATGAGCTGCCACTTGTCATAGACCAGGCCCTGCTCCAGGGTTTTCACGGCCCGGTCCACGCGCCCGAGCGCCTCTTTCTGGGAGGTGGGCTGGCCCTGAAATTCCTTCTGAACCGACTCCATAAGGCCCTGGATGCGCTTGGCGACCCAGCGGGCCAGCAGGATGAAGGTGCCGACGAAGGCCAGGACGCCCGGGATGATGCCGGCCCAGACGGAGAACCCGGCGGCGCGGATACCCAGCGTCACCAGGATGCCAACACCCAGCGAGATAAGAAGGTTGTACATGCGCGGACGCTCTAGTCATTTGAGGGCGGCGCTGCAATCTTCCGATGCACAGGAACGTTGGGCGCGGTATACGTCTGGCCGCTGTCCAAACCCCGAAGAGGGCCCTCTGTCGAAATTGGTAGACGAGGCGGACTCAAAATCCGCTGCGGCTGACCCCGCGTCCCGGTTCGAGTCCGGGGAGGGCCATACGAAGTGCTCGTCGCGCGACCAGGTGGGAGGAACCCCATGAAGGTGCTGCTGGTCGAAGACGACCCGAGCCTGCGCGAGGGCATGGAAGAGGTGATCTCCGAGTTCGTGCAGGTACGGCCGGTGGGCTCGGTGGACTCGGCCCTGGCGGCGCTGCGCGAGGAGCGGTTCGACCTGGTGATGGCGGACCTGCGCATCGCGGGAGCCGCCGTGGGTGGGCGCACCATCCTGGAGGCGGCCCGGCGGCTCCTGCAGCCGGTGGCGATCGTCAGCGCCGCGGAGCCGGAGGAGATCCGCCGGGCGCTACAGCCCCTGGAGGCGGATGCGATCCTGGGCAAGCCGTTCCAGCTCGAAGAGATGACGGAGCTGGTGAAGCGCTTCCTGACCCTGAGAAACGAGCTGGAGCGGCTGTCCTCGCAGCGGCCCCCGGAGGCCGGGTGGGCGCAGGCGGCGGAGGGGATGCAGGTGGCGCGGGTGACCTCCCGCCAGCAGGAGGCCTCGTGGGTGCGGCTCCAGGCGGGGGCGAGCGGTACCTGGCCGGTGCTCGAGCCTCAGGTGGGTTGCCTGCTCATCGAGGGAGAATTCGAACTCGCGGGCGAGCGGCAGAAGGCACCGCGTTACTTCTTCCTGTCTGGCAGCCAGCCTCGGGAGGCCCGGACGGAGAAGGGCTGCCTGGTGGTGACGTTGGCGCTGCGCGATTAGGAGACGGGACCTTCACCCGTGAGCTCGCTCTGGCCTACACCTTTGGATCCGGCACAACTGGGCCGCCCCTCGCGGCGGGCGGCCACGGCCGCGATCGAAGCGCACGTGGCGGTGCTGCGCGGTGAGCCGCTGAAGGCCTCGCTCGCCACGGCACTGCGAGAGGCGCAGGGGCTGGGAGGGCAGGAGCGGCGCTTCGCGGCCCTGGCGGTGCGGGAGCTGTCCCGGCACCAGCGCCTGTTGGATCTCGCGGCCCGGCTACTGGGGCATCCCCCGAGCAAGGTGGGGCTCACCGAGGACCAGGCGCTGATGCGCTACGCGCTGTGGCGGCGGATCTTCTGCGGTGAGAGCTGGGCGCGCATTGGCCCCGAGGTCCGGCTGCCGGGTCCGGTCAGGCCGAGGACGATCAAGGACGACCTGCTCGCCCGGATCGTCGAGTCGCCGCTGCCCGAGCCGCCCCAGGCGGACACGGCCGCCGAGCGCCTGGCGGTGCGCTATTCGTTCCCCACCTGGCTGGTAGAGCGGCTGGCCACGCTGCACCCGGAGCCCGTGTTGGAGGCGCTGCTCGCCGCGCTCGATGAGGAGCCCTCACTGTTCTTCCGGGTGCGCCCGTCGGGGAGCCGGTCCGAGGTCCTCACGCTGCTCGCCGAGGAGCAGGTGGCGGCCGAGCCGGTGGCGCTGGCGCCGGACGCAGTGCGCATCGCGGACTCCAGCCACCGCGTCTTCGAGACGAAG